>CAZZZI010000096.1:0-15956 GCA_964658415.1 uncultured Sphingomonas sp.
GACGCAAGATCGTCTTCACGTCCATATCGGATGTACCAGACCACGGTTTCGTGCCCTGCTGAAGAGCCACGAGTTAGACATCAGCAGATCGCAATTCACAAAGCTGAGAAACAGTTCTGGCCTGTGGGCCCGATTTTATTCGGCAAAAGACCCTTCTGAGTTCAATCCGATCCAGGCGGTCGCTAGTGGCGTCGGCGATGCGAAGAGCAACATGGCCCATTTCGCAATTGGCGTGTTCGATGCCGTCTTATCTGATGGGCAGCGCGGCTTCTATGTGCTGGCCTCACTGATCGGCAAGGGGAGAGTGACTGGGTCTGCCGAGGACATGATCGATCCGAAGTGTCGTCTCTAGGGAAACTCGCAGCCTGAAAATCAAGGTTGCGTGATTTTAGCCACTCGATCGATCGCCGACATTTTCGGAATGGTGGACTGCGGTTTAAGAAGCACCTCAGTGGATGGCCTCAGGGCCAGATCGACTCGCTCACCCAACCGAATCTGACGGCATTAGCGGTCGCGGCTGGTCGCAGGCCTTGCAACTATGGTATGGCGGCAGGCAAGGCAAATTGCATTCGCTGATAGGAGCACGGTGTGGAGTTCTGGATCGCAATCGTTGTACTGGCATATTTTTTGGCAGGAATAACGCGGATAAATAGCGAAATACGGGGCGGTCGCCTAAGTAAGTTGAGCGAAGTTCGCGAGCGGAAGGTCGGGATAGCTGTGGCAGCAGTGTTTCTTTGGCCACTGTACACCCGTGGCGCCCAATTTTTCTTCTCAATGATTATTGCTCTCGGGCTCACCGCGGTGTTGATGTTGAGCGCCGGGGTGCTTGTAGGGCTGGTGTGGCAAATCGCCATTGTCGCTTCAATCTACGGACTGTTTTTGCTTTCAAACCTCTCGATGCTCGAAGACTGACGAAAGGTTGAGCTTCAAGGGGATATTGTTCAGCGCTGAAGCACAACGCCCAACGGCCCGTTGTAGAATTTCCACTCACCGCATCCCGACACTTCCCCAATTACCGCCACATCTCTTGCGTTGAGTGAAACTGGCGGAGGGTAGTGAATGGGGCTGTTACAATCACCATGCCGATAGCCAAGATCGGCCAAGCGGTACGCTCTAACCGCGTGAGCGAAGGCAACTTGGTGGGGCGCCTGCCCTTGTGTCGGCCATGAGCTTTACTGATCAAGCTTAATCGAGTACGGCGTTGCCGGGAATGAGTATTATTGTAAAGAGTGTAAACATGTCAATTTGACCACAAGTTGAGTATCTATATCCCAACGGACATGTTCAATATGCCCTGAGCGTGTTTCAGTCATCCCGATGTCCTTACGATCCGACAAGTCGTTACACCGCGCTATCCAACGCCGTCAGCGGAGAAGTCAGCAATGCTTAAAGTGTCTTACCTTCCAGTCTTGCTCGGAGTGTTGTTTGTAAACTCGGCCTATGCAACTGGATTTGGCTCCCTCAAGGGTATGTGGACATCCACAGAGCCTGCCAGTGCCGGTCAAGTCATTGTCTTTCCAGCCAAATTTGGAAACTATTCTAGCGCTTTGCCGGGATTCAACAGCATGGGTTTGATATCACAAACCGACGGACATAACGGCTCCCAACTCAAAGTGGTGAGCCAAACGGGTCTGGTTTGTTACTACTCCATTTCACTCGTCAAAGACAATATGCTTTGGCAGCAGCGAGATGGCGGTTCTGGTTGCCCCCCGACTATTTCGATGAAACGTGTCAAGTAGCTGGAAAGCCCCAGCCGAGCCTCCTCTGCAGGTATACGCAATCACAGTTGGCCTGGTGCTTGCTCGAGGAGATATGCAATCCAAGCGCCGGCCAATGCCAAGCCGCCCACCCAGATGGCAGTAACGAATACCATCAATATTAGACTGCGGATCAATTTCATTGCTTCCGTTTCGCTTGACGGCTTCGGTGATTGGAAAATCAAATGGGCATTTATTCCACCGTTGAAGCCACTGCAATGGGTGTCTGAGCTGCTGCTCGGTCAACGCGGCTGGGACTGACCTTTGTCCAGCGGAATTCTTGCCTGCGCTGGCTAGGGCGGTAGCCTTCACTGCGATCCCGATGCCTTGCGATCGCGGCTTGGTAATACCTACGTCCTGATTTCCACGGGAAATACCCGGTGTTTTCGGTCGGAACACGGTTTCGATCCATGAGGATATGCTCTTCCGACAACAGCACTGCCAAGCACGTCGATATCAGATGGGGCTCTCGCTTGCTCCATTTAGCGCCTGCGTGGCTTCAGACGCATCCCATCTATGACGACGACCGGGCGGCGGTCGCTGAGATCTACTGCTCGTCTTTAGCCTTCAAGACGGTATGAAACAATTCTGCCGGCGGTGATCGTTCAAGGGCTTGCCTCCTCGGCAAACTTGAAATGCACGGACGTCTATTAAACCATCAAACCGTTCGCGACGATCAGTTTGGTTGCGGAGTTAGGACAGCCCCCCTTGCGACGAGAAATGCTGCGCGTTGCGGAGGCAGAAGCCGCTGTGCGGCCAAAATGTAGGGGTTGACATTGGAATTGGGCAATTCGAGGCGAAATGTGCGCATGTCAGGGTTAGCAGTTCCAAGGATGTCTGCAATGTCTCCAACCTTTCCGTAATTCAAGAGTGTTCGTAGGTCGTGTCCCACGGCATCGGCTGAGAGTGAGAGTGTCGCATTTGTCGCCTTTTTCCACACCACAAAACGAGCTCGTATCGTGTGCATCTCCGCGGGCGACAGAAGAACGGACTGCTTCATGAGCTCTGATAGCTGCTGTGGGTTCTCGCCAATGGACTGGGTGACCAAAGCCAGTCGGACCCACGCATCGCCGTCTGCCGGATTGCACGCGAGGCTATGGAGCACATAGCGGTTCGCTCGATCCGTTGCCGACGCCCAGGCGTCGTAACGATTGGTCGGGTCTTGGAGATCGAGATCCCGCATGACGAACGCCATTCCTGACCTTATGATATCTGAGCGGCATTCATTAACACCAACGACATTATCGGCCTTCCCCGCATAAGTGTCGATGATCTTGGCATCGGACGAGTCTTCTTCCGTGAGAATAGTGTTAAGATGGAGCATATCAGCAAATCGAGCAGTCGCACGAAACTGCGAAATCGCGATCGATAATGAGACGACTGCAAACAGAGAATAGAGAAGCAAATCTATCCTGAGATATTTTTGCCTCCAACGTTCATCAGTCTTCACGATAGTAACTCGTATAGCGGGAATGATAATACTCGCTAGATCCATAGGCTCGGTAGAGCTTCATCTTTTCGCTGTCGACCTTATTCAAGATCACCCCAACGCATTTTTCCGAGATCTCGGTATCCGTATGAAGGGTTGTCCGAACGACGTTCCGTGTCGTTTTACCCCACTCTACGACATAGATGAAGGCGTCGACGCGCTCGGCGATCGCCCGTGCGTCAATCACCGGCGCAAGAGGCGGCAGGTCAAGGATGATGTAGTCATAGTCCGTCTCGACCCCCGACAGGAGTTCTTCCATAGCAGTGGATGCCAGCATCTCTGACGAATGAGGTATACGTCGTTTGACGACGGCTGGCAGCATCACCAAGCTCGACTTATCACTCTTGAGAAGCAAGTCTTTGATCGGCCTCCCCTCCGTCAAGACCTCAACGAGGCCTTCGTCAGCATGCCCGGCAAGCGCGCGGGTAGAACCGGGATTGCGCAGGTCGCAATCGATCAGCAACGTGCGCGAACCTTGCATGGCCAGAAGTTCTGCAAAATTCATCGAAATTGTCGACTTCCCCTCTCCGGGAAGCGTCGAAACAACACCAATGATTTTCGCCTTGGAGCCCTTGCGCTCGAGATCGACCGCCATCTTAGCACTTCTCAGCGTCTCGGCGAATGCTGACATGGGATGTTCGAAGACATAGCACGAGACATTGCTTCTCCGGTGAAAAAGATGCGGGTCGTCGCTTTCAAAGGAAGAAGGGGGCGTCGACGACGATTTGATGAGCGGTGCCAGACCAAGAAACTCCAGTCCAAGCTCGTCCCGCACCTGCTCGGCTGTGCGGAAGAACCGATCTCTCAACTCTCTGAAGCCGCCGATGGCGGATCCGACAGCCGCCCCCAAGACGGCAAACAATGCAATGACGAGGGGCTTTTTCGGACGACTCGGTTTGTCCGGTGTCGTCGGTCGCGTTATGACGCGGGCTTGGGTGATGGGGAAGGATTGCTGTTGCACCGCTTCTTGGTACCGTTGCAAGAAGGTCTGATAGAGATTCTTGTAAGAGTCAGCAGCGCGCAAAAGTTCACGTAGCTGCACCCCCGTCTCGCCGGCCAAGGCGCTTTCACCCTTCGACTTCGTCAGGCTTTCCTCGAGGGAATTCTGGCGCGACTGAGCGACGTCATATTCACTCTTATAGCTCTCCTCGTAGCGCGAAAGCTCGGCAAACATCAGGCGGCGATATTCTGCCATTTCCTGTCTCAGCTGGACCGCACGGACGTGGTTTGGTCCAAGCCTGTTGGAGATGTCGGCTTCCAGCTTGGACGCTTCCAGATACTTCTGTCGCAAGTCATTCGAGGTCGTGCTGCCCAATACGTCGGTGATGATGGCATCGGACTGGCCGCTCTCGACGATTTGTTTAATACGTTCGTATTTCGCTTTTGCCTGGGCCGTCGCTGCCTGCGCAACAATGAGCGCGCTGTTGAGCTCGGTAAGCTGCTGGTCACTGATAAGCTGACCGCCAGCAGTGATGAGGCCGTGATCAGTCCTGAATTTTTGAACGGCCAGATCCGTCTCGACCGCCTTCTCCTTCAGTTCGTCGATGCGTGCCTGAAGCCAGTCGCTGGCTCGACGCGTTGCGGTATATTTCGAATCGAGCTTGTCGTTTATGTAGGCGTCAGAGATTGCGTTGGCTATTTGTGCGGAGAGATCGCGAGAGGGAGATGTGAAGCTGACGTTCAAGACATAGGTGCGACCGACCCGGACAATGTCCATATTGTCTTGCAGGCGGGTGAGGGCCTCACGGCGGTTCTTTTCGGTCAAGTCGTCGGCAGAATCGTCTGCAAACCAGCTACCGATGTTGAGAAGTCCAATGATGGCAGATTTCGCCAGGCTCACAGGCGAGCCGCTCTCAGCCATGAAGACGGGATTTTCACCAAGTTTCAGGGTATCCACGACCGATAGACCGATCGTGTCGGATTTGAGTACCTCGACCTGACTGAGAATGGTCGCTTCATCGGTGGCACCCGTCGCGTCCATCGATAGCTGACTGACAAGTCCATTGTCGCCGCTGTCGATAAGCAAAGCCGCAGTTGCGGTGTAGAGTGGGACGGCGGTGATAGCATAGGCAATGCCGAGCATCACTGAAACCAAAACAGCTGTTGCCACGATACGCCACTGGCGCCTGGCGATTGCCAACATTTTTTCGACGTCGACAGATTCTTCGATCCTGTTGTCTTCACTCCACTCCGGCCGAGGCGATGTAATTTTATCTGGAGACAGCAAATCGAGACCCTCTAACATCAAACTGAATAGGGCCGCACTATAATGCGACCCTATTAATACTTCCCTCCAACAACTGCCGAAGGATCGTCAGCCTGGGCTTACGGAACTTGTCTGCGTTACACTGCGGGTAAAGCTTCCGCCGCTACCAACGCTGTAAGTTCCACTGCCGGAGCTTGTCGACGTCGATCCACCGGTGCCAGACGCGCCAGATGAACCGCCGGCCGATCCGCCACCGGCGATCCCTGCAGCACCGCCCCCTCCAGCACCGCCCGCACCCGCGCCTGCACCGCCGCCGAGGGCCGCAGTCTGAAGATCAGACATTCCGGCGATAAATGCGGCGGTGAGATCCTTGTCGTTCGCGCCGGCAACCTTCTGCTGAATGAGCTGCGCGTAATCCGGCGAGGTCGCCTGGCAAGACTTTGCCGCGCGAGCAAGCCCAGCACCAATCGATGCTTTCTGAGACGCGTTTGCCTGGGCCGCCAAGCCGACGAGCGCATCCAATGACGTCGCACTCGAACCGGCTAAGCCGCGGACCTGCGTCGTCATGGGAAGGCCACCAACGGGGTAATTCGAAAGCAACGACGCGGGCGATCCGGTAAACGACGCAACATCGCCATCCGACATCTTCGCGGGCGCCGCAAAACAACCGCCAGCGCCCTGTGCAAAGGCATCAACGCTGGCGCCGCCGGACATAAGAGCGACGAGCACAAGGCCGACACTAACGCGTGACTTTATATTCGACTTCATCAAGCAATCCCCTATTCCAATTCGTTAACATTGCCTTAACGAATACACATTCAGAACAACCAATACAAGCATTTTCGTCGAGTACTGATCGTTTTGAAATGTAAACGTCGGCGTTTCACTTAACTTGGTTAAAACAGCTCTCGGTTCGCATCACGCGTAGTGACGATATCACTAGAAACCCCCGAAGCCGTAGAAGTTACCGAATTCACGATATTGAGGAACTTGAGCAGTTCAACCGAGTCGGAATTCGTTACATACAGAACGTCCTTGTCCTGCATGGCGAACTTCTGCGTTGCAAATAATGCCGAAGGATCCCTCATGTTCGCCCGGAATATGACTGGGACTGCACCGGGACCGAAATGCGAAGTATTAACACCTAGGCCTTCAAGCGTTTTGCGGTCAACCGTTCTGTACACGAGGACCTGCGCGGGATCAGCGCGGCCGTCGAGAAGCCCGCCGGCTTTTCCGAGAGCCTCCCCGAGACTCAGGTCGGTTTCGTCAAAATCAAACCGGCCATTGAGGCCCGATGCACCGAAGGCTGTAAATGTGCGCCGCTCTCTGTTGACCAGAATCGTGTCGCCAGGCGCCACGTAGATGTTCTCCGCCGGCGTGTTTTGCAGTTTGTCGTAGGATATTGTTCCGACCTTGCCACGACGCTGCAGAGTGACAGTCGTTTCCTTGCTGTTGCTGCTGATGCCACCGGCCGCGGCGATCACGTCCAGAATTCTGTCGCCGGAAGATGTGACTGGGATCTTGCCCGCAGCATTGACGTCGCCCGTAACGGCAACTTCGCTCGAACTGCTCGAGATTGTCGTAATAACCACTTGCGGCTCGATTGCTCTGTTCGAAAGCTTTTCGACAATATCGCGCTCCACCTCCTCCTTGCCGCGACCGGCGGCTTGAATGCGCCCGGCATAGGGGACGGTGAGCGTGCCACTGCTATCGATGGTCTGGGACGGCAGAGTGACGTAGTTGCCTGGACGGCTGCCCGCTACTTCCGTGGGAATAAACAACCCCCCTGCCTGAGCCTCGAAGATCGACACTTGAATGATGTCGCCTACACCCAAGGGAATGCTCGGGATGCCGCCGCGGCCTGCGCCAAACCCATCCCTGATCGATGAAACTGCGGGCTTTTGAAAACTAGCAAGAATGTTCTTGCTGATATCGATCACAGCATAGTCGATGCCGATCTTGCGATCCGGCGTGGATACCTTAACAATAGCGCCGCTATCGATAGCTTTTGCGCCCGCACCAGACGTCGGCAGTGAGGTGCACCCCGAAAGCGCGACTGTCATCGCGATTGCAGAAGCCTGTAGCCTGAGCAACGTAGTTCTCATTTTTCACCCACGATTTATCCCCTGCAATCTTGAATAGCGTGACTATTCGGAAAATCCACCTATTTTTTCTAGCAGCTCAATGTTTTGTAACTTTGTTGCAGTGTCGCAACAATATCCATGCGTAAATTGCATAACAACGCGTTTATTAGCTTTGCTTTATGTTTTGGCATATTGCGCTATTTATCATTGTTTAGGTAATTAATTTGTCGCTATACAGTGTATGGGGTTATGCAGACTCGGCGAGAGGCCGATTTCCGTTGATCAGTTGTTGATCATGTCTGATTGTGAAGCAGCATAGTGGGATGACGAGAGTCATGGTTGAGTCCGACTTAATAATGCCGGCCCGCAGGCGGGGAGAGCAGCTCGTACGCGTGCTCTATGTGATGTCGGTGTTTCTTCCTGTCCTGGAATTCGGCGCGGTCAGGCCATTTTCTCTGACAATTGGCGTCATGTTTTCGGCAACCGTTGCTCTGCTGGCTCTGGTGACGTTTGGCGGACCCAGTCGGGCACGCGGGCTTTTTGTGGTCTTTCTACTCCTGGGCCTGGCGACTTTCATTTGGGTTTGGATGCAGACCTTCCAGTTCCTGTCTCCCGGCATGGCAAATGGACTTTGGAATGATTTGACAGTTGCGTCTGTAATAGCTCCAGGCTCGATCTCGATCGTACCCGCCGATTCCATAGCAACGTTGCTGTTTGTTGCTCTGCCTTTGCTAACGTTCTTGACCGGTTTGACCGTCATACGTGCGGACAGCGATGCGCGGATGGTCATCAACAGCCTGGCCGTCGGTGGCGCCCTCTGTGCAGTGTATGGACTCATACAGTTCTCGTTTTTCCCGACGACAAATCTCTTTTTTCAGAAAGACAGCTACCTCGACAGCCTCACGGCGACGTTCGTCAATCGCAATACCGCAGGGACATTTCTAGGTGTCGTTACCCTCGTGTCCCTGCGGTTTGCCTGGTCCTTTGGACGAAAGATCTCCGTCGGGCGCATCGTCAAGCGTTGGCTTCAAAATCGAAATGTGGACAGCGCGGGGCTTGGAACGTTTCTTTTCAGCGTCTTCTGCGTGGCAAGCGCAGCCATGGCACTCATGCTTACGAAGTCACGTGGCGCAACGGCAAGCTCCCTCCTTGCCCTCGGCGTAATGCTCTATCTCACTCTCAAGGATCAAAATGCGGACGGAAGATCAGGATTTTCGCGTCCTCGCGCAAGCAGGAAGGGCGTCCTCCGGTTTTTGACAGTTGCTTTTATCTTGATCATTGGTTTCAGCATTTTCGGCGGCCGTGCAATTCTTCGCGCAGAAACTCAAGGCGGCGAGGATGGCAGGTATTGCGTCTTACCTGGAATTATCGATCTCGCGCGTGGGGAGCCAGTGTTCGGATACGGGTTTGGCTCATTCCTGTATGCTTTCCCCCCATTCAGAGATCCAGCCTGCGGAATTGTCAATGTCTGGGATAGGGCGCACAATGTCTTCCTGGAGGGATACATCGGGTTAGGCGTCCTGTTCCCTGCCCTGGTTATTGTCGGTGGAGGAAGCTTGATTGCAGCGCACATCATCGGTCTTCGCGAGAGACGTCGAATGAAGTCCTACGCGGTTGTGGGGCTCTCCGTTATTGTGCTCGTTGGACTGCACAGTCTTGTCGACTTTTCCATTCAGATCCCAGGTATGGCAACCTACGCAGCTTCACTTCTGGCGGCTACGTCGTCGATCTGTTTGGCAAAAACATCCCGCGCGACCAAGCGGCGCCCGCGCGAGACGTTGCCGACGGAAACTCAACCGATGAATATATAGACTTCAAGGTCTTTCTGGTTCTCGCTGACAGGCGGACTTAATGCAATTATACGTGTCAGCACGTGCCCTTCCGAGACCCCTCCATGTCCGAAATCCGGTTCACGCTCTGATTTTGCTATTCTCTTATTTGAAATCCAGATACGTCCCGTGAAACCATCAGCGTTGAGCCATTTATGTTCGCATTTATTAAGAGCCTGTTTGAAACTACGGAGACTGCCAAAGAGCAACGTGGAAGGCTGCGTTTGGACGCCGCAGACTTCTCCGCCATCTACGCTGTCGGAGATATTCACGGCTGCATGGGCTTGCTGAAGGACGCCTATGCTCGCATCGTGGCGGACAAGGACGACCAATCCGGCCGAAAATTGGTTGTGTTCCTAGGTGACTATGTCGACAGAGGAATGTCTTCGCGCGCCGTTTTGGATTTCCTGTCAAGGCAAAGTCCAGAGGGGGTATACCACGTTTGCCTTTGCGGGAATCACGATTTGGAATTCCTGCGCTTTATCCGCGACCCTAAAAACAACATGGGCTGGTTAAACTTCGGAGGCATTGAGACCCTGAGATCTTACGGAATTGATGCCGAACACACCTTGAAAGGCGGGGGTGGACAGGCCGGCCTCCTCCGCATGGTGAAAGAAGCCGTTCCGGATCGACACGTTCATTTTCTTGAACGTTTGCCGTCGATGCTCGTGGTCGGAAAGTTGGTGTTTGCCCATGCCGGCATCCGGCCTGGCATTCCGCTCGAAAAGCAAATCGACGAAGATCTCATGTGGATCCGAGAACCGTTTCTGACCCAGGGTCCAGGGATGCCGTTTGTCGTCGTGCACGGCCATACCGTTTACTCGGAGCCAAGTTTTTCCTCAGGCCGTGTCGGCATAGATACGGGCGCCTATTCCACCGGTCGCCTCACCGTGCTGAAGATCCGTGATGGGAAGGCAACCATACTTCAATAGTTGAGGGACAGAGCGAAACCCACGGGATCCAGGAATATGAGAAAGTTTCGATACAACATAACATTGGCGCTCTATCCTTTGGGGTTCTTTGTAATATTGGCCTCCGTTCAATTCGCGATCCTCGCGAGGGCCTACCAGGCTCAGCAGGCGAGGAATAGCGAACCCTATGTGGACGGCGCCCCAATACCTGCGGTCGTCTCCAAAATCGATCGACGACCGCAGTCGATCAACCTACCCTAAGGCATATTGTCAGCCCAAGCCTGGGTGGATGCCCAAAGAGCAATGACGCCTACCCTGTCGGTTCTTTTTGAAAGCCTCCTGCGTGGTGGCACTTCCATGGAGCAATGAATTCATATTCATGGGCAGATTTCGATGCTCGCAAAGAAACATAGCTCCAACCCGAGCGATTTTGGGGTCGGCTATCTAACAAAGCGAGTGGGCCTGCGGCCTTTTCGACCACCCGCGTTGAGCCGCTCGTCTGCTTACGGCACAGAAATGGAGAGCGTCTGGTCAATTGCATTCGCCGTGCGACCTGCTGGGCAATCTATCCCAAGTGCTCCAGTGGCGTTGCTGACAGTGATCTGGCGCCGGTTCGAATATCGGCTGGTGGCTGCAGCCGAAACTGCGACCGCGATGTGAATTAGTTCTGCAGGCTTTATCACGAGCGACGGAATTCCACCAAGGTAGACCGGCGCCCGAACAGGTTATGAGTTTTTACGCGAGGAGGAAGCAGATCAAAAGGCGCGTCGCGAAGAGAATATACGGCATATCTAAAGTGTAACGGTGCGATCGCGACACTTTTTTAAAGCCCGTCAGCCTCGGGCAGCAAGTTGACCTGCCCAGGGGTCTGACAAATATTGATGTCCCTGAGCTCGATATCTTTTCTTGGGTTGAAATATTTCTTCGGCTTTTTCTTGTCAGCCGGATCGTTCGGGTTGGTTTCGAACGTATAGATGCAGCCTCCATAGGCAGTATCAACTTCGATATCCTCGCTCGATCCCGGCGAAAGCGGGAAGCCGAGCAAGTTGAAGGTATGGGCAGCCAACTCCGACGGCCATGCGTAAAGCGAGTAAATCGTCTCGTCAGTGTGATTTGTCACAGTAATGCTATCTGCCAGAGCATCGGATACGATCAGCACCATTGCTGCGGTGACAACAAGCGATTTGAGCATCGACGCTAACTCCGTTCTAACAGTAAAACTTTCGAGCGACCGGCTCCCAAGGGCAGACGAAGACCGACTTTCGACAAGAAGTGTCGGTGAGCGGCCTTGCGAATCGTGTTTTATGCAAAGTAAATATAAATACTGAAATATAATATATAGATAGGCTTCGACTCAGCGAATTTATCGGACATATTGGTTGGAGCCCACGCCGCAACCTTATGATCCCATCCGCTTTGTATCCGTGACAGACTACCCAGCCGACGATGGTTTGTAAGGCCTGCATAAGGCTCGTCGCAAATCTACGAGGTCTGAAACACGGCTATCGGTTTCGTAAGTTGTAGGGTGTGCGAGGCGGTCGTCCTTGCGTCATACCTTTGGCGGCTTACGCAAAGGATTTCAATACTGACCATCTCTTCTCAGTGCAAACCCACGCGTATTGATGGTGTCTCGGCTGCGCACTTTTCTGGCTACCGCCGGCGCATCGATCCCGGCAGTGGTCGGAGCCTCATATTGTTGAGAAACGAGCATCGGAGCTGGCTTGCGCGTGTCCAGGCTGACCCACTGCTTCGGACTTTTACCTGACTGCATCATGACCCATTTCAGATCGGTTGCTCGCCAATCCTTGATCTTGTCTGTTCTATTGTCGAGAACAAAGTCACCTTTAGATGTTTTTGCCACCAAAACAGCATGGCCTTCGCCAGAGGGCGTCATTGCAACCGCGATGCGCAGCGCCTTGGATGGCCACCCAAGGGCAAGCAAGTGCTTCCTTTTGGTCAGTGCGTAGTCCTCGCAGTCGCCAGCCGCTACGTCCACGCTCCAGACGTCTGTGCCAGGTGCGTCATTCTGTGGCCGGATAGAATGGTTATAGGATTTGTTGATATTGACCAACTGCGCCTTCTGGCTTTCACCAAGCTCAACAACGTCCGGGCCACCCGTGTCATCGCATTGGCTCGATTGCTGCATGCAAAACACAACGCTTGCAAACGGAGCCATCGCGCGATCGCCCTCAATCATGCGAGCGACCGTTCTGCCAAAGCCACTGGTTAGGCCTGCGGGACCTGCTGCCGACGAGACTCCAGGCATCGCCACGATGGCAAGCAATGCACCCACAGGCGCAATAAACCGAAGTGCCAGTCTATTATTCCACTGAACTGAACGCATAACAGAACCCGTCTTTTTCGTTGTTGATGACACAACTTAAAGCGGCTCCAGTGGACATTCCGTGCGAGAAAATCGTACAATTTTAGTGATCGACCAAAAAAGCACAGACTGTTCCAAAAAAATACAATGCACTGCCCCGGCTGTCTGCGACTATCCAGGAGAGATCTTCATTGAAGCCTGGCACGTCTGTAAGTAATTTATCTGTTGAGATGATTCTCCAGACAGAGACCAAGTTGCTCTAAGCCATCGGGAGAAGTGAGTTGAAATCATCAAAACTGCTCGTCCTTGCATTTGTGCTTGGGCTTGCGGGATGTGCGACTGATGACGTGACCGCACCGCCTCTTAAGACGGCCGGTCGTGCCTTCCTCTCTGAAAAACAGCGTACAATCGCGCCCTTCGCACATGTGGCTTTCTGTATGGAGGCTCCGCTTGAATGCGTGGATGGTGGCGGCAGCTCTGCTATCGCGATGACGCCCAAGAATGCCGCCATTATCGAAGGCGTGAACAGCGCTGTGAATTCGGCAATAATACCACGAGAGGATCCCGGCAGGAGCCGCAATTGGCAGATCAACCCTTTTGCCGGTGATTGTAATGACTATGCCGTGTCAAAACGGAGCGAACTGGTGCAGGCTGGCATGCCGACGAGGGCTCTCAGACTTGCGGTGGCCAAGACACCGCGTGGCATCGGTCACACAGTGCTTGTTGTAAGGACAACGTCTGGCGATGTTGTGCTAGACAACAGAAACTACGAACTCAAGCGCTGGGACCAAACAGATCTAAAGTGGCTGAAAATTGAATCGAGCGAAAATCCGCAGATTTGGTTCAGTCTCTGACCCAACGTACTCCGCTTAGCGAAATATGGCGTTCAATGGGTGCTGAAGGTCGAGCCCTGACCATGAACCAATCTATCCCTGATAAATGAGCGGGCGACATCCAGTCACCGTCCGTTCGCCTTGGCGGCCCGAGAACACGGTAGTGACAGCGATCGGCGGCTGAAGAAGCGATGATCTTTGATTGCTGGACTTGCAGCGTTCCCACAAGCACCTTGAGTTCGCCATTTGAAAAATCGGATGTAAGCTGGGAAATTGGAGCAGATAATTTCTGTTTTGGAGAGCGTGCCAGAGAAGCGATTTCTTGGTGCTTTCTCGGCAAGCGCAGCTTCGCCAGAAGCGACGCGTTCTCAGACTGTGGCATGGTCGCTCAGAATGGGTTGCATTTTTCGGGACGTAGGCAGGTTGAGCCGTCGGTGGCTGTTCAGATGGACACTGTGACGCCTGACGCTGCTAACAACCGGCAGAATACCTGTCTGCCTATAAAGTGTCCGAGCATGGGAGTATTAGCCGGTCGCCTCTTTGGCGAGCACACAGCCGGTTGGGTATTAGCGATTCCCCACAGTTTGTTTGCCTCTCGTCATGCCTCGGTCACCCTCAATAGAATTTCAGAAAGCTGAACTCCGGAAATTTTCAAGCGAATTCAGTTCCGCAATTCCATTGCAGTGCATTCCCATAGGGACCTGAAGTCAGGTGTGAAAATACAAAATTGGAATAACGAATCACTTTGATTTCATTGATTTCTATAAAAATCCTGAAGTATCTGCAAAACAAAATTCAAAAATGCGTTTGCTGTATTGATGTATTGCAAATATCTGATTTACGAATTTCGATCGCAGTAGAACGTCCGCAGAGTGCTTGGCGTTACAGCATCAAATATCTTTCGAGAAAAAAAAAGGATCGCGTTTAACCATTTATTCACTTTAAAGATGACGAACGCACTGCGATCGGTTATGGAGGTAACATCAAGGCAAGCTTTTATCACGTTCGTCACTAGTAGTTGGGATGCCCTGTGTCACATTATTACAATGAAATAAGAATCGCTCCATCGTCGACGGAACAACGCCACTTGCGAATTCAGTTTGTCGTAAAGCGCGGAATCGACTTAGTCGTTTCCCTTTCCGCTTTGATCGTTCTGGCGCCCCTGTTGATCGTCATCGCGATAGCGATTTGCATGGACGATTATGGAAATCCCATCTTTGCCCAGATGAGATGGGGTCGGAACGATACGAAGATACGGGTTTTTAAATTCCGATCCATGAAATGTGCGCTAGGCGATCCAACAGGAGTTGCGCAGACCGTTGCCGACGATCCAAGAATTACCCGGGTTGGGAAGTTTCTTCGCAGAACGAATTTGGACGAACTTCCTCAGCTCTGGAATGTATTGAAGGGTGATATGTCACTCATCGGGCCACGCTGCCATGCCGTTGGCATGC
Organism: uncultured Sphingomonas sp.; assembly: GCA_964658415.1. Taxonomy (GTDB): domain Bacteria; phylum Pseudomonadota; class Alphaproteobacteria; order Rhizobiales; family Rhizobiaceae; genus Rhizobium. Next base: position 14,887 of record CAZZZI010000096.1, read on the forward strand.
TGGCCGGCGGTGTGCGTTATGAGGAGCTCGTTCCGCGTTATCACGAACGTCACTCCGTCCGCCCCGGTCTCACCGGCTTGGCTCAGATGCGCGGGTTGCGCGGCCCTACAGATCGACCATCAAAGGCACGCGCAAGGATTCACGCAGATCTCTTCTATGTAAAGAATTTCTCGCTGGCGCTTGATGCGCATATCTTGTTGGGAACCGTAATTTCTGAGTTGCGGGGCGGCTGCGGCTTTTGACCTTGTGAGATGTTCTGCACATCGGTAGCTGTTCGACCTGGGAGGCCTGTGCGCCAATGCGAGGGCCATTCCATCATGCTCTGGTCATGTGTGCGGCCCACTGACTTAGACATATATCTCACGACATTTCTGTAGGAATTGACTGGCGTGCACGTGCTGAGTCACAGAGCGCTCAAGGAGCTTGTTGAAGAGCAGATCAGGTTGTATCGACGATAACACTGCAAAGGATCATGTTGATCCCGATTTGATTGTCGGCTACCTTATACCGACAATTTTAAATTGTCAGATGAGCTTCATGACTCCGTAAATATGGTCCACTAATATTTAAATCATGAAGCGTTTTCGCGAGCGGCGATTTGGAAATGCGTAACGTATTATATATGTGCTTTAAGGATGGTCATGCCAGCTAGATCGATCGGTCTCACTATTTGCTTGTGCTTGTCTTTGACTGCATGTCAGGCTCCTATCCGACAGATTAGCGGCGATTTTCGTATCGAACGTGCCAAGGTTGCAGATGCTGACTACGTCGTTCATCTTATCCATACCGTGGGATTTGGTTCCCACCCAGACGATGAGTTCAGTCGTCGGGCCACGGCAATGAGTTTGATGAAGACTACTTGCCCTTCCGGCCATATTGTGCGGGAAGTCATTGGCAGTACGAAGAAAGATCAAAAAGCTCAGCCCGATTATTCCCTGTACGTGAAGTGCAGATGATGGTTCCGCACGGGGCATCGCCCCGATCTCGTTTCGCTGAGGCGCCCAAGTAGATCCTCTTTTAACGGGAGCAGTGAATTTCGAAGGATGTTGGATGGGGTGTTCACAGCCTAA
>CAZZZI010000097.1:0-15848 GCA_964658415.1 uncultured Sphingomonas sp.
CAATTCGAAAGCCATGGTCTTGTTCTCCTGTTGGCAGGTGAGGCGGAACATAGGATCGGAACCGGCATCAGGCAACCGCGTAAGTGCCAAAAACCTGACTGGCTGCGGAAAAAATCCGCTGTATTTCAGACGGATGACAAACACGCCGACACGGAGCCCGCCACTATCCGCCGTCAGCGCAGGCCGCAACGACCGGCATCCGCGCAACGCGGCTTCCGTGCCGGCAATCCTCAATCTGGAGTTGCTCCCGCCGTCGATCCCGCGTGGCGGAACAAGGCCATTCTGGTCCAGCAGAAGCCAGTGCGCGCGCCGCGAAAGTGCTGACCAGGCTGCAACCGCAGGGAAGTCTATCCTGCGGCGCGCATCATGCTATGCTACGGCCTATCGAGGGGAACTTTCTAGGGCTGGAGCGGGGCGACAATCTTACGTTGTCACGATCCTGACGCAGCGAGAACCTTTCGATCGATGGCTGCTATTGCGGGCGTCCGGCACGATATCGACCATGAAATAAGGACCACGCGGTGGCGCCCCGACGGCGACCGCAAGCGTGGCGGAAAGCAAAGCGCCCATGACAGTTCACCGTTTTCCCATCGGCCAGTCCGTTCGCCTCAAGAGCCGCCAGGGTCTTTCTCCCCGGGCGGCCGATACCTACCGTATCATCGCCCTGTTGCCGGTGCGGGACAACTCGCCGCAATATCGCATGCGCAACGACGAGGTCGCCCAGGAACGCGTCAGCCAGGAGCGCGACATCGAGGCCTACGAGATCGCGCCCGACGTGGCCGCCGAATAGGCCTATCCGCACCCACTAGCTTTGCCGGAGCGCCCGGCCGGTCCGGGCATGGACGCCGGGGCCGAGGCCGGGTTCTGCGCCGACCGCGCCTGATGGTCCCGGTCGCCCGGCTGTGGCGGCAGCGTGCGCGGAACAGCGCCGCATGCGGGGCTCAAGCGTCTCCGCGCCGTCGCCCATTCCGGCGGTTAGACGGTCTGCAGCACCTCGTCATGGGTCGAGCCGGCGATAAAGCAGTGGCTGGCCTCGCCGAGCATCTGCAGGAACGCGACGTCGGTGTTGATCGCCTGATGGTCCCGCTCGAAAGCCTGCAGGTCGTCATGCTGCGCGTACCAGAAGATGCGGGTTGGATTTCCGGCAAGCGGCCGGCTTGCGACGATCCTGATGGCGTGCCTGTCCTCGATATGGGCAACCGCCTTCCTGACGAAAGCGAAGGCATCGTTGACTTTTCCGGGCGCGATTGCGGCGCTGCGTATCCAGGTGATCATGGGGGCTCCTTGCCAGTGTCCGGGCCTGTGCCCGGGACAAGACGAGTAGCGGCCATTGCTGCCAGATTGTGTCAGCAGCCTTTGCGCGCCCAGGCGCCGGTAGGCACCGGGCATCGGAACTGGTATAGCGTCGTGTCAACAGGAGGATGGATCATGGCTAGAAAAGCGCTATTCGGTTTCGGTCTTTTGCTTGTCCTCGCCGGATTGGTCTGGGCCGCCCAGGGCAGCGGCTATTTCCCCTACCCTGCCAGCAGCTTCATGATCGACCAGCGCCCCTGGATCTGGCGCGGCCTTGCCACGGCCGCCTGCGGCGTCGTCATGCTGTTCCTGTCGCGCAGGCTCTGAGGCCTCTTCGGCCCATGCGACGACGCCCCCATCCGACAATGCGGAATGACCTATGCGCATCTTCCTTGTTCGCCATGGCGAATCCCTCGGCAACCTCGACGGCGGTGCCTACCGGCAATTCGGCGACCACAATGTGCCTCTGTCCCAATGGGGCTTTCGCCAGGTGACCGAGGCCGGCGCCAGGATCGCCGACTATCTGGCGAGCGGCACCGGCACCGGGTCGACCAGGCTGCGCATCTGGTTTTCGCCGTTTCTGCGGACGCGGCAGAGCAAGGATGCGCTGATTACGGCGCTTCCGGATGCCATCGTCGGCAAGGTCCGCGAGGATTATCTCCTGCGCGAACAGGATTTCGGGCTGTTCACCGAGATCTATCAGCATGCCGAGCAGAAGCAGAAGTTTCCGGACGAATTCGAGAAATGGGCGCGGCTGCGCAGCAACGGCGCGAAATTCTACGCAAGGCCCCCGGATGGCGAAAGCCGCGCAGATGTGGCGCAACGGATGCGATTGTTCCTGCAGACCGTCATGCACGAGGCGCGGCACGGGCACGACAATGTCGTCATCGTCGGTCACGGCGTCACCAACCGCGCCTTCCAGATGAACTTCCTGCAGCACCCCGTCGCCTGGTTCGAAGGGTCAGACAATCCCGGCAATGCCGATGTCACGCTGATCGAGGGCAGCCGTGCCAGCGGATATGCCGCGAGCCTGCTGCACAAGGCGGCCGACCGGCTGGCCGGTCAGGACGAGCTTCGGGGCGCCTACGAGCCACCGGTCACGGACGCGCCGAGCGGTCCCTGAGGGTGTTCCGCCGCGGCTCGCCGATTGCGGCTCGCTCTTTCTTGGGAGCAGCGTGACCGCTGTCTTCGGCGGACGCGCCGTTTGGCTGCCAAACCGGCCTTGGCAGGCCGCCCGGCCTCGTCGTAGATATCGGCTCCCGTCTGGAGCCTGTCCATGTCCGAATCTCATCTCATCCTCGATCGCCTGCGCCGGCTGGTGGCGGAAGACCGGCGGCCGGAGGCGCCGCTGTCGGCGCGGCGGGGTGCGTCGTCGCTGTTTTCCTTCGTCACCCACACGCGCGAGCGGATCGCCGGGGCCGCCTTTTCGCGCCTGTCGATCGTCGTCGTCGTCGAGGGGGCGAAGGAACTCGTCAGCATGGGCCGGCAGCAGCGCTTCGCAGCCGGCACCGTCCTCGTGCTGCCGCCCGGCTGGCAGGGCGACGTGGTCAACGATCCCGACCCGGCAACGGGTGCCTATCGCGCCATCTTCATCGATTTTCCCGATGCGCTGGTGCGCCGCGCCGAAGCCGTGTCTCCGCCCTCGCGCGGACCGTCCCGCCTCGACATCGCGCTGGACGTCGCAATGGTGGATGCCATCCGCCATGCCGGTGACGGCCTCATGGATGCAACTCTGCCGGCAGCGTTGGTCGAACACCGGGTGATGGAAATCCTGATGGTGCTCGGCATGCGCGGCGCATTGCCGGCGCGGGCGCAAACCACGGCCGATAGCGTGCGGGGGCTGGTGCGCTGGCAGCCGGACCGCGCCTGGACGGCTGACCGCATCGCGACCGAACTCGGAACCAGCAACGCCACGCTGCGCCGCAGGCTGGGGCTCGAGGGAACATCGTTGCGCGCGGTGATCGCCGCGGAACGCATCGCCCGGGCCGAGACCATGCTGACGGAGGATGGCCTCAGCCTGCGCGAAGCGGCGCTGGCCGCCGGATACCGTTCGCCACGGCGCTTCGCGCAGCGCCGGCGCGCCGTAAAGGATGGCGCCAGCCAGCCGATTTAAGCGTTTGCATCCGCCCTTTGAGCGTTTCCGTACAGATGGAACCGCCCCCGATTTGTTACGCACTGTCCAGTCATCCTTGAAAGGGCTACCCATGCGAACCACCCACCATGTCATCGGCCAGTTGCTTGGCACCGCCATGTTCGCCATCTTCGCCGGCGTCACGGCGTCTCCGCTGCCGGCCGAAGCCGCCGATCTCACAGTCAGTTTCGGCAAGACGGAGCCGGGCGGCATGCTGCCGCCGGCCAATGCCGCCTGCGTCGTGCGGCAGGGCAAGCTGCGCCCGGGCCGCAACGAAAGCCCGTCGCTGTCCTGGTCGCAGGGGCCTGCGGGCACCAAATCCTACGCCGTTACCATGGTCGACCCCGACGTGCCCGTCGATCGCAGCGGCTTCAACCGTGACGATACCGTCATCGCCGAGGAGGCACCGCGGGAGGAATTCGTCCACTGGGTTCTCGCCGATATCCCGGGCGACTTCAGCCATCTGTCCGAAGCCATCGACGGCAACGGCGTGACGAAATCGGGACTACCGCTGAAGCGCACCGACCACGGGCGGCGCGGCCAGAACGGCTTTGGCGAGGGCTCGCTGAAGAACGGTCCTCAAGGCGGCTACCACGGCGCCTGCCCGCCCTTCAACGACCGGCGGATCCACCATTACCGCGTCACCGTCTTTGCCCTCGACGTCGAACACCTGCCGCTGCCGGAAGCCTTCACCCGGGCCGACCTCCTGAGCGCCGCCACCGGCCATATCCTTTCCAGCGGCAGCGCCGAGCAGCGCTACACATTGAACGCCAGGGCCCGGGAATGACCGAGACGGACATGCACGCGACCGCCGCAGACGACGTCACGGCGCACTGGATGCGCAACATGATCGTCTGCCTCGTCGGCTCCTTCACCACCATCGTCGCGATGACGCTGCTGCTGCCGTTCCTGCCTGTCTATGTCGAGGAACTCGGCGTCAGCGACAAGGCCGGGATCGTGCAGTGGTCGGGTATCGCCTATGGCGCCACATTCTTTGCCGCCGCCTTCGTCGCGCCGATCTGGGGCCGGCTCGGTGATATCTACGGCCGCAAGCTGATGCTGGTGCGCGCCAGCCTCGGCATGACCGTCGCCATCGGCCTGATGGGCATGGTCGACAGCGTCTGGCAGCTTGTGGCGTTGCGGCTGTTCACCGGGCTTGCCGGCGGCTACGCGTCGGGCTCGATGGTGCTGGTGGCGACGCAGACGCCAAAACACCGGGTCGCCTGGGCGCTGGGCATGGTGTCGTCGGGGATCATGGCCGGCAATCTGGTGGGACCGCTGATCGGCGGGGCGCTGCCCGCCATCATCGGCATCCGCAACACGTTTCTTGCCGCCGGCGGGGTGATCTTCCTGACCTTCCTGGCGACATCCTTCCTGATCAAGGAGCAGAAGTCCGCCGCCCGCAGGCAAGCCGCCAAGGCCAGCGGCGGCTGGAGCTCGATCGCGGACAAGCGGCCCGTCATCGCCATGCTGGGGACCGGAATGCTTTTGATGCTGGCCAACATGTCGATCGAGCCGATCATCACCGTCTATGTCGCCGACCTCATCGAAAACCAGGCCAACCTGACGATGATCTCGGGTGTCGTGATGTCCGTGGCGGCGCTGGGCAGTGTGCTGTCGGCTTCCCGGCTGGGCAAGCTCGCAGACCGGATCGGCCACTGGCCGGTCATTTCAGGCGCGCTCGGCATCGCCGCGCTGCTGCTGATCCCGCAGGCCTTCGTGACCAATGCCTGGCAGCTGATCGCGCTGCGTTTCCTGATGGGCGTGGCGCTCGGGGGGCTGCTGCCCTGCATCGCCGCCGTCATCCGCCACAGCGTGCCGGATGCGGCGGCCGGCAGCATCCTCGGCTTGTCGACCTCGTCGCAATTCGTCGGCCAGGTGGTCGGTCCGGTGCTGGGCGGCTTCGTTGGCGGCCATATCGGCATGCGCGCGGTGTTTCTTGGCACCTGCGTGCTGCTGGCCGCAGGCGCGGTCTACAGCTGGATGGTCAGGCCACGCGACAAGGGGCCGATGGCAGATTAAGCAGGCAAAGGCCTTGGAGGCAGAAAATACCCGCATCAGCCACGTTCACTCGAGGCATTGCAATCTATGCGCGTTTGACTTCTAATCCGCTGGTACACGTGACGGTGTTTGAATTGCCGTCGCAGCCAGCATTGCAGCGGAAGCAGACGTGCCGAACCAGCCGGTGCATCGGAGACGATGGGCCTCTCCGACCAGGCGAAGGCCTCGCTGTGAACTGGAGATGATCTATGTGGTGGATACCATTTAGCATCACGTTAACAGTCAGGAAAAACCGGACAGGCTGGCAGGCCTCTGTCCGGTTTCAGCTGATCGTGTAATGAAGAGAGGGGTAGGCGAAAGCTTATCCCTCACTCCAGCAACAATATACCCTTGAATTTTGAGACAGACAAGATGTGCCTTCTTGCGACGGCGTCACTCCGGCAACCGCTATTTGAAATCCTTGGGCGTCAGCAGATAGGAACTGCGGCGGGTGGCGGCGTAGGCCTTGCTGGCGACGGCCTGGATGCCGTTGCGCTTGGCATCGAAGGCCGCGAGGTAGCCCGCCTCGGTATTGGCGCCGGGGAAAACGTCGACATCGATGAACAGCTGCACCTGGAACATCCCGTCATGACCGAGGAAGCGCACGCGGCGGCCGGGTTCATCGTAACTGCGGCTGGCATTGGGAAACGTAAGCGACATCGGGCATCCTTTTGAAAGCGGCCCGGTCGCCTTGAAAAAGCAGGTCGCAGGCAGTGTCGCCTGTTTTCGCCATGCCATCCGGAAAAAGCCGCTTGCAGCAAGCGGAAACGAGTAATTCTCCTCCTGCATAGCACGGAAAGGCAGATTCCGTTGGGTTTATTTGCGGATTTGCCGTTGAAAGCGGCTCTGCACGCGCCTTTTCGGGGACCAAGCGCGTCAAACCCCTCAAGCCAGCCCTTTGCGGGAAAACCAGACATCGGGATAGATGGCGACGGCGGAAAAATCGGGCTCCCGCGCTGTAGTCGGCCAGATCGAGCGTATGGACTGCGCCTCCGCCCGGCTCTCCGGCACCCGCAAGGCGGTGATCTCGCTGGCCGCACCGACGCAGGGAATGAACCAGGACGGCGCGAGCGCGGCAACGCCGTAACCGCCTTTCTCGGCCCGAACCAGCAGCGTCAGGCCGACATCCTCGGTCGGTCGCCAGGGAAAGATCAACCGGCCGCCCGGCTTCAGCGCCTGCAGCCACCCGACCGGCGGCGCCGCGACGCCGGCGTTGACATAGATGACGTCAGAGGCCGGCAGAGCGGTCCGCGTGGCATCGGCATGGACGACGGTGACGTTTTCGAAGGGCCGCAGGTTTCGCCGCGCCCTTTCCGCCAGCGCCCCGTCGACTTCGAAGGCGTGGACCTCGCCGTCCGGCAGGGAAAGCAGCGAGAGGATGGCGGTGTAATAGCCCGTGCCCGCGCCGATATGCGTCACGCTCTCGCCGCGCTGGGGTGCGACCGCGCCGATCCAGGCTGCGTGCAGGAACGGCTCGCCGTTGTTGATGCCCCTGGCTGCATCGAGTGCGACGAGGCAGTTTTCGTAGAGATAGACCGGATCGGCGCTCGGGGTTTCCACGTATTTCCCTTGGGTCACCCAGATCTGCCAGGGCCCGGGACCGAGAAAGGCCTCGCGCGGCACGAGCTCGAAGATCCGCTCCAGCCGCGGATCCATGGATCTGCTTGATATCGCCATGCGCCTGGCGAAAAATCCGCGAATTTCCTCAAGGCTGGCCCGGTTGTTTTTCATGGCATCCCCGATCAGACAGGCGTTTGCTCGGGGGGCAGCAGAATATATTTCTGCCGGCTGCGCAATGAAGAATGTTGCAACCGGCTTGCTTGCCGCACGCAGATCAGAGCTGGAGGCCGGTGCGGATCACTGCCTCGATCAGCTTTTCGAGGTCGGCACCCGGCGTCTTTTCGGCCATTGCCCCGAGGCGCCCGTCGATCAAAAGCGTCGCCAGCCCGTGCATCAGCGACCAGCGGGTGCTGGCAAGCACCAGGGTGTCGAAGCCGTCCGAGGCCGTCTCCTGCTCCGCCCTGGGGCGGTCCTGCGTCAGGAATGCGAAGGCGGCGAGGCCCGCCGACGACAGGGCTTCGGAGGACCAGTCGAGCCGCTCCGAGCGGAACATCAGGAGGAACACGCCGGGATGGGCCCGGGCAAAGGCGACGTAACGGCGCGCCAGGGCCCGGACGCGCCGGTGCGGGTCGGGCTCCGACAGCTCTTCCTCGAGCGCCTCGCGCAGCCGCACGAAGCCCGATGCGGCCAGCGCCGTCAGCAGGCCGGTAATATCGCCGAAATGATGGGACGGCGCCGCATGGGAGACGCCCGCCTCACGCGCCGCCGCCCGCAGGGTCAGTCCGTCGATGCCGTCCTTGTCGAGGATTTGCTCTGCGGCGGCAAGCAGCGCCGGACGCAGCGCGCCGTGATGATAGGTCTGAGTCATGCCGCATCCTTACACTGACAAGATACCGCTTGACGAGGGCGAGGCATCGATGACATACATCTTTACACTGTCAAGATGCGACGTCGTCGTGCAGATATCTGGGGAGCGCAGTCATGGAGGGGCAGATGGTCTACGTGTCGATCACGGGCTTGCAGATCAAGGCGTGGCGTCACCTGCCGCGGTTCTGGTGGCACGCCATCCCCTCGATGTTGCAGGCCCGCAAGGCCGAGGGCAACATCTCGGCAGACGCCCGGCAGATCGACGGCGTCCATCACACGCTGACGGTCTGGACCGACGAGGCAGCCATGCGCCGCTACCTCGTCGCCGGCGCCCACCTGAAGGCCATGAAAGCCTTCGGATCGATCGCGACCGGCAAGACACTCGGCTACTACGCCGACCGCGTGCCGGACTGGCCGGAGGTGCACAGCCTCTGGCAGACAAGGGGAAAGACCGTCGGGCGGGCAAAATGAGGCTGCGGGCGAAGGTGACATGTCGTGCGCCTGATACAAGCCTGCCCTATGCATTCATCGATATCGGCGACCCCTTGAGCGTATCCATCATTCTCCCGAGGCCGGAATGGGCAAGGCGAACTACCTGATCGAAGGCGTGTCGGGCAGCGGCAAGACATCGGTTGCCACCGAATTGCAGCGGCGCGGCTATCACGTGCTCCACGGCGACCGCGAACTGGCCTACAAAGGCGACCCACTGACAGGTCGTCCGCTCGACGTTTCGACGCTCGACCAGCAGACCCTCGACATGGCCTTCCGGCACCGCCATCACATCTGGGACGTCGACAAGGTAAAATCGCTGCTGTCGGACAAATCCCACCCGCAATCCTTCTTCTGTGGCGGCTCCCGCAATTTTCACAGCTTCGTCGACCTGTTCGACGCGGTCTTCGTCCTCGACGTCGACGCCGCAACATTGACGAGACGTCTGTCGGCGCGGCCCGGCGACGAATTTGGCAGCCGGCCGGAGGAGCGTGACTTTGTCCTGCATCTGCACGCGACGAAGGAAGACATTCCCGGCAACGCCATCGTCATCGATGCCACCGCGCCGCTTGCAGATGTGGTGGAGGCTATCCTCTCGAGGTGCTGATCGGTCGCTCCTTGCGCTCAGCCGACCTCGGCTGTCGTGAACGTGCCGTCGGCCCCATAGGACACTGCGATGACAGAAGCCCCGTTGCTAAAATCGCAAAGGGCGCTGTTGGTGGTGTCGTAGTTGACGACCTGGCCGACCGAGAACGAGCCGGTTTTCACATAATATATTGCCAGCGGGGCAAAGTACAAATTCGTGGCCGGTGGAGGCACGACAAAGGAGGAGAGCGTGATGCTTTGATCCTGATTGATCACCGCGCAGCCGCACTGCAGTCCCTGAACGCTGCCGGGGGCAAAGGTCGGGACCTGCAATCCGAAGAAACCGGCGGCGAGCCCTTCCTGATGAAAAGGAGCCGACAGTCCTAAGGGATTGACGGAGAGTTTGACAAAGTTCGTGGAATTGTCCGACGCCATCGATGTCGTCAGGGCGACCGCTCTGAACGCCATGGACAGACTCGACGTATTTCCAAAGAAAGAATGCGACATCGCTGCAGAACCGGTCATGGCGTTGCGGCATTGGGCTCCGGCATAGACTTGCGCGTCGAACGCGAAGTCCAGCTGGGCGCCGGATTGATCGCTTGGCGCGAGCGCCCCGGTCGACAGGCAGGTGGAGTAGACGATGGTGCCAGAGGCGGAGCTCGAGAAGGCAGCCTGTTGCTGGAACGCGTAGAAATTCGCCGGCTGGGCCGACATGTTCCTGATGATGATCTTGTACTGCATGGGAACGTCGCACTCCGCCGCCAGAAGCAGGGACATGGAAATCGATCGCGAAGATACATGACGATCGGCGGCCGGAAACGGGGTGTTCCGCAGGTCGTCGCCGACCGCCTCTCTGTTTTCCGGACGTTACTGAATGATCGTCGTCTTCCAGGTGCCGTCGTCGTTCAGCGTCACGTTGATGATGGTGTGGCCACCGGTAAAGTCGCAAACGGCTGCATTCGTGCTCGACTGCGTAAAGTTCATGACTGTTCCGGGTGTATAGCTGCCCGTCTGCACGTAGTATTTCAGGATCGGCTGGCAATCGGTATTGCTCGCCGGATTGGCGACGACGAAGTTCGACAGGGCGATCCCGCCGTTGACCTCGACGGCGGAGCCCACGTTGTAGACAGCCGGAGGCGAGTAGGTCGGCGTGATGATCCGGAACGCGCCCGGCTGGACTCCGACCCCCTGGGTAGGCTGCGTCAGTCCGAGAGGGCTGACGCTCGCTGTCGTGCAGTCGTTGGCGGCACCGGAGCCAGCAGGTGCGAGGTCGATGGCGCGACTGGCCGAGGAGAAGCCGGACGACTGGCCAACCTGCGGCGTGCCATGGGCCTGCTGGATACCGGCATAGAACTGCATGTTCACCTGGAAGGTGAGCGTCGAGGTGAATTGCGAATGGCTGCCGAGGCTCTGGGAATACAGCGAGTTGGTATAGACCTGGCTTCCGCCGCTGTAGATTGAAGGTTGCTGGAAGAAGTAGAAGTCCTGTGTCGCGCTCTCCATGTTGATCACGTTGATGGTCAGCAATGTGGACATTTTATTTCCCTCTGTTCTCATTGATTTCTGGATATACAAAGCTGAAACGCATTGTTTTTCCGCTCGGCTTCAGCAACCCCACGTTATCCAATTCCTCACCAACGGCAATCTTAGATTGCTGACCTGAGCGTGAAGTAAGGACAATCATTCACTCTGGAGGTAAGGGAGGCCGCCCTGAGAGTTCCAGCATCAGGTCTGTCAGCAGGCCCTGGATCTTTGGCGGCTGCGTGCGCAGAGACATGATGCACTTCAACTCGATGCTGTTGGATTGCTTGTCCTTGTGCCAGTCGATATCACCGCGTCCGAGCAGCAGCCAATCGAGTGACACATCGAGCCTCACGGCGAATTCGCAGACGCTCTGCAGCGAGACATGTCCGCCATTCTGCCAGCGGGAAACAGCTGCGACGGAAACATCGAGTTCCGTCGCAACGGCTTGAGTCTTCTTGTAGTTTCTTGCGACCATAGCCTGACGAATACGTCGGCCTCGGGCGGCATTCTCGCTCATACAGACGCTCTCCCTGAACGGAAATCACCGACCCTCGGTCCCATGGCAGGCCCGGCAATCCGCTTGCCGGCGCCAAGCAGGCAGAACGGCTCGCAGAGTGCTAAGCTGATTTAGCCGGTTACCGGGATTGGTGATTGTTGAGTTGCAAATATCACTATTGCAATCCAAGATAGAATACGCCAACAAAATCTGCGCAGGCCGCCGATGAAATTTGCGTGAACCGCGATGGCATCCCGATCGGCCCGACAAACCGGGCAAGTTGCAGGCACGCGCTTCACACCCTTGTCATCTGCGCGGCTTAGCCCTGTGCGCATAGTTTTCATTGATCGAGGCTTCCGCTTGGCACAGCATCGGCCGCGCATCGTCGTTGTCGGCGCAGGTATCATCGGCTCGGCTATCACGTATTATCTGGCCAGACGGGGCGCGGATGCCTTGCTCGTGGACCAGGGCCCTAAGGCTGGTTCGGGTGTAACGGGACGAGCGTTCGGCTGGATCAACGTCATCAACGGAACGCCTGGCGAGCAAAGCTACGCCCTCTGGTGCGAGGCGATTGCAGAATATCGAGCGCTACGGGCCGTTCTTCCGAGCGCCTTTAGCGGCGCGCGTCCTGGCTCGCTCCTGTGGAAAAATACGCCCGAGGAAACCGAGACCTTCTGCACGCTTCATCGACAGGCCGGGGAACGTGTCGAATTGCTATCGCAAAAGACGCTGCAGGATTTGGAGCCGCATATTCGCATGCCCCCGGATCTGGCGGTCTTGTCGCCAGATGACCTGGCGCTGGATCCGGGCCGGCTTGCTCAAGACCTTGTGGCGGCCGCAGTGGCGGCTGGTGCCAGTACTCTGTTCGGAACGGCCGCCCACGCTATCGAAACCTTGAACGGGAAGGTCTCCGGATTGAACCTCGGCCGACAGACGATCCCCGCCGACATCGTCATTATGGCGGCCGGCTACGGCACCCGCGCGTTGACCGACGGGCTTGGCATTCAAACCGGCTTGACGACGTCCCCGGCCTTGCTGCTGCGCTACGCCTGTCGTCGCCCCGTGATCCGGCATATCTTGCGCGGCCCCCGGCTGGAAATCAGACAGGCCCGCGACGGCAGCCTGCTTGTTGCCAAGTCCTATGTGCCCAATGGCGACGAAGATGGCCCTCAGTTGATCGGGAGGACGCTGTTGGATGTCATGAGGGAGGAACTGGATCTACGGGATGACGTCACATTGAAAAGCGCAGAAATCGGTGAGCGTCCGGTGTTTGGCGATGGTTTGCCGCGCATGGGCTTTCTGCCGGATGTCGACAATCTCTATCTGGCGGTCGGCCATCCAGGCCTCATTCTGGGGCCGCTGATCGGTCGCATGACCGCAGACGCGATCTTGGGTGGCGAGGGCAAAACGCGACTTTAACTTTAGGATGGCCTGACAAGGCCAGCCCGCAGCGTAACCGCTGCCCGGCCGAAGCAGCCAGATCCCTTCTCAAGTCAGGAAGGTCGCGGCACCTCGCACCGAAACGTCTTGCACCATCGCTCCTCCCCGTCACGCCTCAGGCTGCGGCCAGCCGCCGGGGGGCTTGGTCGTCGGTGCCGATGCGGAAGAGGGAGATCAGGCTGGCGAGCTGTTCGGCCTCGTTGCACAGGCCGTGGCTTTCGGCGGTGGTTTCCTCGGCCATGGCGGCGTTCTGCTGGGTCAGCTTGTCCATGTTGCCGATGGCGATGTTGACCTGGTGGAGCGAGTCCGCCTGCGACTGGGCCGAGGCTGTGATCGCGGAGACGATGGCGTTGATCTCGGTAACGCGGCCGGCGATCTGCTCCAGGGCCTGGCCGGTATCGCCGACCAGGGCCACGCCCTTTTCGACCTGGGCATGGGACATCGTCACCAGGTCCTTGATTTCCCGTGCGGCATCGGCCGAGCGTTGCGCAAGGCCGCGCACCTCGGCGGCAACGACGGCAAAGCCCCTGCCCGCCTCGCCGGCCCGGGCGGCCTCGACGCCGGCATTCAGCGCCAGGAGGTTGGTCTGGAACGCGATGGCATCGATCAACCCGATGAACTGGCTGATCTTGCCGGAGGACTGCTCGATGCCGTGCATCGCCTCGACCGTCTCGCGGACGATCACGCCCGAGCGCTCGGTGTCGGCACTAGCCATTTCGACGACCCTATGGGCATGCTGCGCGCCGCCCGCCGTATCGCGCACGGTCGTGGTGATTTCGCTCAGCGCCGCCGCAGTTTGCTCGAGGCTGGCTGCCTGGTGTTCGTTGCGCTGCGCCAGGTTGTCGGCCGCCTTACTCATCGCGGTGCCACCGCTGCCGATCACCTTCACCGAGCGCGTCACCTTGACCATGCTTGCCTGCAACGTCTCCACGGAGCGGTTGAAATCCTCGCGCAGCTTTTCGTAGACCGGCGCATAGCGCTCGTTGAGGCGCACCGTCAGGTCGCCGACGGCGAGCCGCTTCAGGCCCTCCGCCAGTCCCTCGACAACCTGCTCCTGCTCGGCGGCAGCCCGTGCGGCCGTTTCGGCGCGTTCATCCTCGGCATGCCGGCGGTCGATTTCGGCTGCTTCCCTTGCCTTCAGCTGGCTCGCCTCCAGCGCCATGATCTCGCTGTTGCGCTCGGAGAGGCTGAGAGCAAGCCGGGCTTCCGCCTTGGCCTTGTTGAAGAAGCGCTGCAGGACGAACCATCCCGCCAGGATCAATAGCCCGACCATCGCGGCAAATCCGTAACCCAGCATTTTGAAATACTCGATCTGGGCGACGGCATCGCCTTCGAGAAACTCGGCGGTCGGACGGCCGACCCAGAGCCGCAACTGCCGGGCCGGATCCTTCGTCGGAACCGTCAGCACTTCGGAATAGAACAGCGACGCGTCGGGCATCACCCTGGCCACGCTGTCCGCTGATGCCACCTCCTGCCCGGCCCTGCGCGACAGGAAAAGACTGCCGCTGAGGGTGTCGAGGAGTGCCGCATTCTGGTCGGGCAGGAAGTTGCGCACGGCAGCGTCGAGCATGATCGCGCTGATCGTGCCCTTCAGAAGGCCATCCTCGCCATAGAAGGGGACGGAAAAGATGGGCCCGGTGCGATCGGCATCCTTGTGGGTCACCGCGTAGACGCTGTTGTCGCAGGTGATGAGGGACCCGATGGAGTAGAGCGGAATGGCGGACTGGGACGTTGCGATCAGTTTGGGCGCGACGGTGCGCAGCATCGCCATCTGGGTCTTCAGGGCGCGGTACTCGTAGATCTCTTCGGCGGGAGGCGCGGTCGGATCTTCCGCCTCCTCCTCGGTCGCAGCTGCCTCCATACCCATGCGGACCTTGTCGATCATCAGCGTCGGCGCCTGTTTCTCGCCGGTCTTCGGATCGATCTGGTCAGGGTCGATGTCGACAGGAACGATATAGACTTCCGACACCGCGACATTGTTGGCGAGATTGTTGAAGATCTGCTGGACGGCCTGCCGTCCCTCTGCCGGAAGAAGGTCGGCATGGCGGTCGATCCGCCGGACGCTTGCCAGCAGGCTGATCGTGCGCAGGTTCTGGTAGATCTGGTCGAACGACGTCGCGATCGACTTGGCGGCCAGTTCGGCTTCCTCGTGGGCATTGGCGACATAGGCCTTCAGCGCCACGTCCCGGTCGTCGGACGCCTGAACCAAAACCCCGTAGGCGATGGCGGCGCTGACGCCTGTCGCCACACCCACTGCCGCGACGGCGGACACCATTCCGCGAAGCCAAGACTGCATCTGTTATCTCCTCGCCGAGCGTCACCGACTCAACTTGAGATAAGTTACGTGTAATTAATAAAGAAAATACTTACCTAGATCCGCAGCCGCCCGAAACCGCTGCATTGCACGGCAAGACGGGAGAGTGAAGCGCCCGAAAGTTTCGGAGATGCCTTCGCTCCCGTGCGGCCTGCGAGCCCCAAGTCGGCTTTGGCTGCAACCGCAGACTGTTCGCGGATGGGCTGGCGACGAGCCCGTTCACTCGTCGCTCTCTTTGCGCGAATGGGCCCAATCCATGTAGAGTTCCAACGCCTTGCGGGTCACCGGTCCTTCGCCGAACTGGCGGCCGTCGAGGCGGTCGACCCCGACGATCTTGGAATAGTTGCCGCTCGTGAACACCTCGTCCGCGGCCATGAAATCGGCGACCGACAATGTCGCTTCCCTGACATCGAAGCCGGCCTGGCGGAGCAGCCCGATGACGCGGGAGCGGGTGATGCCGGCCAGAAAGGTGCGGTTGGCGACGGGCGTGAACACGGCGCCGTCCTTGACCATGAAGACGTTCGAGGAGGCCGTCTCGGCGACATTGCCGTTCATGTCGCAGGCAAGCGCAGTGTCGAAGCCGCGGCTGCGGGCCTCGAGGATCATCCGGCCGCTGTTGGGATAGAGCGAGCCGGTCTTGGCCTCCGTCATGGCCGTTTCCGGCGACGGACGGCGAAAGGGCGAGACCGTCAGCGACGAAGGCTTCGCATTGTTCATCGGCGCTTCGAACAGGCAGAGCGCAAAGCGCGTCGAGGCCGGATCGACGGCGACGACGCTGGTCGGCAGGCCGTGCTCGCCCCAGTACATCGGCTTTATATAGAGTGCCGAGGTGCCGTCGAACTTCTTGACGCCTTCGAGCGCCAGCGCCTCGATTTCTTCCGCCGTCCGGGTCGGCTCCAGTCCCATGGCGCGGGCCGAGCGGTTGACGCGCTGGCAATGCAGATCGAGGTCAGGCGCGATGCCATCGAACCAGCGGGCGCCGTCGAAGACGGTCGAGGCCAGCCACATGGCATGCGAAGTCGGCCCGATCAGCGGCGGATTGCCGGGCAGCCAGGCGCCGTCGACAAAGGTCCAGGTGGTGGAACGCGGCGATGTATCGACGGCCATGA
>CAZZZI010000098.1:0-15798 GCA_964658415.1 uncultured Sphingomonas sp.
TCACCGCGCAGACGCGCGGTGGCTGGATTCCTGTGACAAGCACAGGAATGAGGGAAGTTGGGGCTAGCTGCGGCCGCTTTTTGGGGTTCTCCGCCAGCGACGCCAGACTTTCACCCTCGAAAATAGGTCGCGGGAGATCTGCTGCGAGCCCGCCAGCGTCTGTGCCCTCGCGCCTTAGAGGCGGCGCATTGGATTGCTGTGACAGGCACAGGGAGGAGTGTTCGACGTCTCCTCGTCTTTGATTAGGCGATGCCGCCAAAGCTGCTCCAAGAGAGAGTTTTCCTTGCACCTGACAGATGTCTGGCGCTGTCTCCGATTAGCAGCGCGTTACATCCGCGAAGACCGGATCGAGCCGTACCCTCCCTCAGGCTGCCGGATCGGCTTAAGCTAAGGCAAGCTCGAGACAAGATGACTCTACTAAAGGTAGAGACCTTGTGATTGCACCAGCCCGTTATCGGATTCGACATGACCTCAACGATCAGCCCTGGCAGCCCGGTAAATTTTCACGCCGATTTGAAAATATCAGACATTAAAAATTGGCACGATGTTCCTGCGTCTGCCGTTGTTCCAATGCCGCCTGAAGTGAAGGCACTGGAAGCCGCGAGCAAGGCAAATGTGGCAAACCTCAACGCACAATATCAGGCGGCAACAGCAGCCAATCCGGACTTTTATAGCCGGAAGTCCGAGAGCAACGCGATGGACGAAACAAACGTTGCGACGTTACCCGAGGCTGAAGTTCAGCCTCGCATCGAATATATTACCAATCTTATCAAAAGCGGCGAAGCTGATAAGTACGCCTTTCAAGCAGGGAATGGAGAGCAGACCACAACCTCAATCCATCAATTTCTTTTCTGGCTACAGCAACGAGCGCAGGATCTCGACAGCGATGGCACCGACTCGCCGGACATGTTCAACTAATTAGGATGCCGGTGGCGGCATAAGTGCGATCACGAGTAACTTGGGTCACACCGCAAAATCGCACATGCCAATCGCCGACAGTTTACGTTACGATGCCGGCCTGCCTTGTATAAGAGCACGCGAGACAGCTAGCTCTTGCCGACGCCGGCAGGTGGCAAATCGATCAAGTCAATAGCATGCGGCATTTCTGCAAGGGATCCGATCGCTAACGGTTGGTAAAACCTTGGCCATCAACCGGCAGCCAGATGGTCATGCCCGGTTCGAGTTCGGCAGCGTCGCCGACAGGTTCGGCGCGCAGAACGAAGCTGTTGATGTCGTGGTCGCCGACTGCGCGGGCGGCGCGCCAGGTGGCAAATTCTCCGAGAGCGCGCAATTCGGTGACGCGGGCCTCGATCCGACGCCCGCGTGCGTCGAGCACCGATACGGGCGCACCGACGGCCAGTGTCCCCAGGCGATCTTCGCGCAGCGTGAATGAAAACCACCGGTCATGTTCTGCTTCGAGCGTCATGACCGGCTGGCCGGGGGAGACGACCTCCCCTGCGAGCGCGACCACCAGCCGGACGGCGCCATCGACCGGAGCGACCAGCCTGGTCTTTGCAAGCCTTGCCGCAAAAAGGGCGACGGAGGCTTCAGACAGAGAGAGCCTTGCATCTGCGCCGGCACGCTCCTCGGCAGTCGGACCGGCTGCGCTGCGATCGTAGTTCGCCTGCTGCAGGGTGAGGTTGGCTTGCGCCTTCCTGTGCGTGGCGGTGGCCTCCTCCAGCAGCTGTTGTGACTGGACATTGTTGGCCGTCAGCCTGTTTGCGCGAACCAGTTGCTGCTGTGCGAGGCTCAGGCGCGAACCGGCAATCCGGACATTGCGGAGCGCGACATCGATGGCCTCCTTGCGCGTGCCGGCATAGATGTTTTCGCGATCGGCCCGGGCCTTTGCCACTGCCGCCTCCGCTTCGCCGAGAGAGGCGTTCAGTATCGGACTGTCGAGCTCCGCGATGACGTCGCCCTTGCTGACGCGCTGGCCCGGCGTCACCAGCACGGCACGAATGCGGCCGCCGACCTCTGGCGCGACCCTGATTTCTGTCTCGCGCACGATGCCCGGAACCATCGCCGTGGAAGGACGCGCCGCCGCGTCTCCTTGGTAGGAGCGGATCGCGGCCACGCCCGCGACGGCAACAATGCCCAGCGCCACGAGGATACGCAGCAGTGATCTAGCCATGACGAGCCTCCCTGGTACGCATTGCAAACGAGGTGAGGATGGCGAGCAGCGCATAGACGCCTGTCAGTATCCAGAGCGTCGACCAGTCTCGCGCCACATCGTTCAGGCTGGCGCCCATCTGGTTGATCCTGACCAGCCCGTCGATCGCGGACGTGCTCGGAAAGGCGCGGCTTGCCACCCGCAGCGCATCCGGAATGGATTCGACCGGCCAGGCGACGCCGACCATGAAGAACAGCGGCAGGCTGGCCGCGACGAACACCAGAACCGGCGTCTCGCGACGCTTGAACCAGGCGCCGAAGAACTGTCCCATGAGGCTGCTGGCGAGCAGGAAGGGCACTGCCATGAGGACGATATCGAGCCCGTGGCCAAGCGTCGAAAAACCGTAGAGGCGCGGCAGGACGACCATGTAGAGCGCAAGGCCGGGCATGGCGACGCAGAGATGCGCAAGCGCCTGCCCGACGATGGCGCGAAACGTTGCGCGACGGGCCCGGGCCGCATTCCCGCCCTCCTCGAAGGCGACGCCGCCCAGCATCGCGGCGCCCATCAGCATCGTCTGCTGCAGGATCAGCACGAAGGCTGCGGGAACGACGTAGCTGGCATAGCCGCCGGTCGGATTGAACAGCGGCGTCGAGACGATTTCGACAGGCGAGGCGCGCGCCATTGCGGCCATGGCAAGACTGCCATCGGAGCGCGCACCATGGGCCGCGACCTCGGCCGAAACGGCGCCGCTCGCTTCCCGCATGCCCTGCAGGGTTCGGTTGAAGAGAAGAAAATAGGCGGAATCGACATAGGCTGCGATCCGGGCGCGTCCGCCCCGCAAGATCTCGCGCTGGGTGCCTTCGGGAATTGTCAGGATGGCGAAGACCTCGCCCCGCGCCAGCGCCGCCTGCGCCTCGGCGGCCGTCTCAGCCCTGACCGCCACCGTCACCGCCTCATCGGCATTCAGCGTCTGCACGAGGTCGCGGCTGAGTTCGGTGCCATCCTGATCGACGACCGCAACCGGAATGTCGCGCAGCACCTGGCCGAGATAGGGCTGCGGATAGAGCGCGCCATAGAGGAGCGGCGCCAGCAGCATCAGGGCCAGAACCGCCCGGTCATCGAGAATGCGCCTGATTTCCGCGACCATTGTCCCGCCCACGCCCTGTGCCGCAGGTCGGATGACGGCGCCGGGACGGGCGCGCGATGCTCTCGGCTTCGCGGCCTGTCGCCTCGAAATTTCGCCAAGGCCGATCCAGGCAAGCACAAAGGCAACGACAGCGATCGACCCGAGAATGGCAAAGGGCCAGGCGGAAACGGCCACCGGCAGGCCGCGTACCGCCTGGTCGAAGAGGATCTGCATGTACCAGCGCAGCGGCAGGAACCAGCCCCAGACATGCGAGAACCCGTTCATCGCCAGCAGCGGAAAGCCGACGCCGGCAAAGCCGAAGGCTGGCGAGCAGATGACCGCAGTCAGGCTGAGGCCGAGCGCAAGGTTGCGCACCAGAAGCTGCAGCAGCGCGCCGATCGCCAGATAGGATAGCAGCAGCAGGCAGGCGGCCGCGCCCATCTGCAGCACGTCGCCACGGAACGGGATGTCGAACAGCCCGTGGATGATCACTGAGACCACGGCCATCATCAGCGCAAAGATCACGAACAACGGCGCGAGCTTGCCGAGCAGCGCTGTCAGCGGGTTGCCCCCGGCAGCCCTCATCCAGGTTCTGACACTGCGCTCGGAGAATTCGGACCCCACCGCATAGCCGGCGGCAATGGCGGTGACGACATGCAGGACGGTCGGCAGCACGGAGCGCAGCAGGAACTGGGCAAAATTCAGCGCCGGATTGGTGAGCACATACTGCTCGACCACCAGCGAGCCCGGCATGTATCCCGCGCTTTTGACGGGAGCCGGCAGAGCGGCATTGGCTGCCGCAAGCGCCGAGGAGACGGCATTGGCGGCATTGTTGCCCGGTGTGAAGAATTGCCGGTTGTAGAAGACGACGACCTGCGGACGCTTTCCGCCGAGTAGATCGCGTTCCAGATTGGGCGGGATATAGACCGCTGCGATCGCCTCGCCCGAGCGGATGGCGTGCATGGCGCCGTTGAGGTCTGTCGAGCGCTCCGAGACGATGACCGAGGGAGACGACGTCACCGCCTGCACATAGATCATCGAGGTCGCCGACCGGTCGGCATCGACGATGCTGACGGGAAGATCGCGAATGACCGCACTGCTGAAGGTGGCAGCCAGCAGGAAGAAGGCCAGAAGCGGCATGCCGATCGACAGGAACAGCGCCACGCCGTCGCGGCGCATCCAGCGCAGTTCGCGCGTTGCGACCAGCCAGAAGCCGGCGGCCGGCGCCCGCCTCATGGCGAGCCCGCCGGCGCTTGCGCATAGACGCTCATGCCGGGCCGCAACTGCGGCAGCGGATCGACCGGGTAGGCGCGCACCTCGAAGGTGCGCAGGTCGAAATCGCCCGTTGCCCTCGTTGCCCGCCAGCCGGCATATTCGCCCTTGGATGCGATCGATCGCACCTCCACAAGGGTCTCCCGGTCCTCGAGCGCCGGTATGCGCATGCGGAAGCGATCGCCGACCTTGAGACCCTTCACCAGATCCTCGCGCAGGTCGAAGCGCAGCCAGACGTCGGAGAGATCGACCAGCGACAACAACGGCACGCCGGGCGAGACGAACTCTCCCTGCTCCGTTCCGATCTGGTAGACCTGGGCCGCCACAGGCGCCCTGACGATCATCTCGTCGACCTGGGTCGCGATGGTCTCGATGGCGGCCTGCGCCTTGGCGACATTGGCAAGCGCCACGCCCCGCTCCTCCCTTGTGTAGCCGGCAACGGCTTCGTCATAGGCGAGCTTTGCCTGTTCGGATGCCTGCTGGGTGATCTGCAGCGAGGTCGTGGCCTCGTCGAGCCGCTGAACGGCCGCTATGCCTTTTGCGACGAGCGCGTTCAGCCGGTCATAGGTGGACTGGGCAATAGTGACGTCTGCGGCGGCACTCAGCACCGCCGCTTCTTTCTGGGCAACCACCTCGGCGCGGGTGCCGGCATCGATCCGCGCCAGCTCGGCTGTCGCGACGGAAAGCGCGGCCTTGGCTTCACTCTGCCGCGCCATCACTTCCGGATTGGCAATGGACAGCAGAACCTGGCCGGCCTTGACGTTGTCGCCGCGCGACACGGGCCGTTCGGCCACGCGACCGTCGACCCGCGCCGCAATATCGATCCGCGTCGCGCCCGCCTCCCCCTGGATCAGCAGCGGCTGCGGCTGCAGCAGATACCAGACCGAAAGCCCGAAGATCGCGATGCAGATCAGCGCGGCGACAAGAGCCGGCATCTTCGAACCCCTGGCGCCAGTCGTCTTCGATGTGGCGGCAGGCGACAGGGCCTCCCGTGTGACGTCAGCTTCGGTATGCCCAGTCATGATCACCTGCTTTCCGCTTCAAGACGGCCCGTTCGACGACAAGGCTCAGGCTGGTCTGCTCGCGTCGAACTCGGCCTTGTAACCTGCCGCGATGCTGCGGATTGCTCGCCCGATGTCGTCGTAGACGTGGTCCGGGAGGTTGGCGAAAGAGACGCGCACCGACCATGGCGGCGCGTCGAAGCCGCTGCCGTTGAGGAGGACGATGCCGTGATCCTCCGCCAGCTTGAACACCGGATCGAGGGGATGGACGTTCGCCTTGACCCATTCGACGACCTCGTCGCCGACATATTTGCGCATCCAGAACTCGAAATCGATCAGGCCGTAATAATAGTCGAAATGCTTGTCCTTGCCGACATCGATACCCAGCCCCTCGATCGCCGCCTCGACCCGCTTCTTGACGATGCCGATGCAGCCGCGCTGGTAATCCTTGCGGCTGTCCATCAGTTCGGTGATGGAAAACAGCATCATCATCACCTGTTGCGGCAGGGAAAGACCCGCCGTGTGGTTCAGCGCCACGTCGCGGCTGTCGGCGACGATGCGGTCGATGAAGGAGATGTCTCGCGGGTGAAGCGTCAGCGCGCCGTAACGCTTGTCGAGCAGTTTCAACGTCTCCTCCGGCAAGGCGGCGATCAGCTTGTCGAAGACATTGTCCTGATGCACGGCGATGGTGCCGAGCCGCCAGCCGGTGCAGCCGAAATACTTGCTGTAGGAATAGACGCCGATGGTATTGTAGGGAAAGGCGCCCATCAGGCCGCGAAAGCCGGGCACGAAGGTGCCGTAGACATCATCGGTCAAGAGGATGAGATCGGGGCGCTTTTCGAGGATCTGGCCGATCTTGGCGATCACTTCGTCCGACAAGGCGATGGCGCTCGGATTGCCCGGGTTGACGACGAAAAAGGCCTTGATCTTCGGGTCGAGCAACTTGTCGAGTTCAGCATTGGTGAACTGGAAATGGTTCTCCTGCGGTGCCCGGATATCGACCACATCGAGGGCGAAATCCTCCAGATGCGGCATTTCCAGATAGGGGGTGAAGATCGGGACCCCGAGCGCGATGGTGTCGCCGGGATTGAGCAACCGGTTCGACTTCATCGACTTGAAAATGTAGCACATCGCCGCCGTCCCGCCTTCGACGGCGTAGATGTCGAACGCGCCTTCGGGCTTCGGGTCGCCGCACATCGCCCATTGCAGATATTCGCGGACGACCTTTTCGTTGTGCACCAGCATCCGGTCGGGAACCGGGTAGTTGTCGCCGTTGATGGCGTCGACCAGTTCGTGCACGAATTTGTCGGGCTCGAAGCCGAAATGCGCGATCGCCCAGGTCATTTTTTCCGACAGGGCCGTGGCACCGGGCAGGCTGGCATGCTCCCGCAGCCAGGCCTGCGCCCGCTCGGCGATCCCGGGGGCCCGCGCCATGCCGCCAATCCCCGGCGGCAAGTCCATCACCCGCTTGCTTTCGGTGAGCGCAAAATAGCCGAGCGCATAAAAGGCCTCGCGCGGCGCCGTGGCAATCCAGTTGGGGTTGCCGCGCCCGGCATTGATGTAGGTGAGCGCTGCCGTGGAGGATGTCTTCAGCGCCGCCTTGGCGAGAAAATCCTTGATTTCGAAAGGGCTGAGAGCTTCGTACTTGGCAAGCCTGTGATGTTCCATGACGATCTCCTGAAGAGGGTGGAAGTCTCGCGGGGTCTTGTTGCGTCCTGCTTTGGCGGTCTTGGTCAGCCGCTCCGGGTCATCAGCACGATGACCATTCCGAAAATCGTCAGCAGCATCTGTCCGACGGCGTAGGGCATGCCGTAGCCGAGGGCCGGCACCTTGCTGCGCGCCGTCTCCTGGATCATTCCGAGCGCTGCCGTCGTCGTTCGCACCCCGGCGCAGACACCGAACAGGATCGCCGGATGGAACTTGAAGACGTAGTGGCCGAGAAGCACGGCGAAGATGAGCGGGATGGATGTGGCGACCGCGCCCCAGAGGAAAAGGCTGATTCCCACCTGCTGCAATCCGGCGATGAAGCCCGGTGCCGCATTGATGCCGACGACCGCTATGAAAACATTGAGCCCCAGCGTGTTGAGGAGCCACAGGGCCGGGCCCGGAATGCTGCCGAAGGTCGGATGGATGGTCCTGACATAGCCGAGCAGCAAACCTGCCAGCAGCGCGCCGCCTGATGTCGACAGGCCGATGGGGATGCCGGCAATATGGAAGCTCAGCGACCCCAGCAGCCCGCCGGCGACGATGCCGGCCGCCACCACCATCAGGTCCGTCGGCTCGGCCGGGCGATCCGCATGGCCGACGGCCTTCACCAGGGCATCGACATGCAGGCGGCTGCCCTGAACGGTGAGAATATCGCCGCGCAGGATCTCCGTCCCCGGCAGGATCGGAATCTCGACCAGGTTTCGCATGATCTTGCGCAGATAGATCCCGCGCGTCACCGCCTCGTCGGCCAGTTCGCGCAGCGTTTGGCCTGAATAGGTCTTGCTGCGCACGAAGACATCCACCTGTTCGACAGGGATATCGAGAAGCGCACGGTCATCGACTTCGGTGGCCGTCGCCTCGACCTGCTCGACCAGCACGGTGCGCGGACCCGAGACGGCGGCGATGTCGCCGGGCTGCAAAACCGTCGAAGCATCCGCCTCGAAAATCTCGCCGCCGCGCCGTACGCGCTCCACGAAGATCCGCAATCCGGGATAAAGACCGGCGACCGCCTTGCCCGTCAGGGCGCCAGCCTCGATCCGGTAGGCGCGCACGTCGACATCGCGATAGGCCGAAAACACCCCGGCGTCGCGACCCCTGACGCCGCCCATCTCCGCTTCGTAGTCGGCGCATGCCTTGGCAAGGTCGACGCCGATCAACTTCGGCCCGATCTGCGCCAGGATGATTGCCGAGCCGATGGTGCCGAAAATGTAGGTGACCGCATAGCCGATCGGGATCGCATCGGCATAGGCCTTCGCCTGCCCGGGCGACAGGCCGAGCCTGTTGATCTGGTCGGTGGCAACGCCGATCGCCGCCGAGGTCGTTTGGGAGCCGGCCAACAGACCGGCCGCATAGCCCATGTCGAGACCCGCGAACCGGGCGCAGAGGTAGGGCATGAGCAGGCAGAGAACGAGAACGGTGACCGAGAACAAGATCTGTTTCGGCCCGTCCTTGCTGAGGCCGGCAAAGAATTGCGGCCCGACGCCATAACCGACCGCAAACAGGAAAAGCATGAAGAATGCCGACTTGATCGGCCCGGGAACAACAATTTCGAGCTGCCCGATGGCGACGGCGGCCAGAAGCGTCGCCGTCACGTTGCCGAGATTGAAGCCGCCGATCTTCTTGGGGCCGATCCAGAAGCCGATAGCCAGAGCCAGGAAAATAGCCAATTCAGGGTAATGCTGCAAAGTCGCCAGGATCCATGCGCTCATAGCTTCCCCCCAATTCTGACGCTATTAGGCAGTATTCAGATGGATTTGATCGTCCTACTTATCAATATATATCGCGGATAACGTACAATAAAGAGGATTATTTGCAATAAAAATTGAAACTAAAATTTCTGAAGGGACGGTGCACTGCAATATTCAATTATAAAATTCCCATATAGAATTATAAGCTCCACTAACATCTTTCATTTTACGGATCTCGTAGATGGTAATTTAGAAAAAATCTATTGAAGCACCAAAGACACATCTCACGTTGCCAGGTAAACTTCCAGATGAGGTCAATCCCCTGTCGGGACTGACACAGCCTGCGAGCTTGCCAAGAAGCATAATACAAACACGGCCTGGGGTACCGACGATGCGAAGGTGGCAGCGCGTCAGGGCGCGCAACTGACGAAGCTACAGGATGGTACAAACCCGCTGAGATTTTGAAGATGGCGACTGGCGACAACGGGCGACTGCTTGCTCTCTCCGGGCTCCGCAGCCCCCACCGGGGTCAGTTAGGTATGATACAGGAGGGGCCTTGGCCTACCTCCGACCGATAGATGATGACCCGGTTGCCGACATCGCGCTGATCGAGAACCCGGCGAACAACTTCATGGTGATCATGAAGGATGGGGAACCAAGCAAAAACCTCCTCGCTTAAGCGATTTTGGATCGATTACTGTGTCAGCGGTTTGGATTGCTTGTCGGCCTGCAATGTATCGCCAACGTCTTCCGCTTCGCGCTGCGTCGGCTCTTCGATGATGGCAAGCGGGGTGCTGGCGGCCGTTTCCGCCGCCGTGCCGACAGTTCTTATGGCTCCGCCCACGACCGCGGCGACGCCTTCACCAAGCGACACGCTGGAATCGGTGAGCGGTTGCCCAGTCATCAGGCGCTGGCCGATGAGCCGGACGATCTGGGGACTTTCGGCAAATTTTCCATGGTTCAGGCCGTCGTTGCTCTCCACCTTCGTTAGATCGATCGCCGTGATGCCGGCTTGCTCCAGCTTGCTGCGGTAGGGCTCCACCGTCGGATTGATTCTGCCAAGGCGGGCAACCCGGCCCGTAATGAAGCTGGAGGCCGCCAGTGCCCGGTCATCCTGGGAGACGAAAATTGTGAACTTCGGCTTCGGCGACCCCATTTCGACGAACTGCTTTGCGAATACCTGGATGTCGATATCCGGAGAGGCCAGTATCACATTGTGAATTTTCGAATTCACATGGCCGTCGCGAATGCCCATTTGCCGTAACGACTCCATTGCCAGCCATGTCCCCATGGAGTGAGCCAGGACGGTGATATCCTTCACAGCGGAATCGGCGGCAAGGACGCGCAACGATTGCTCGAGCGCCGTGCGTGAGTAGTTCGTGCTCTCCTTGTCGTATTCGTAGCCGAACAGGCTGGCCCGCGATGGCCAGGTGAAAAGGATAGGGGTCGCCTGCATGCCGCTGTCGTGGACTATCTGTGCGAGGCGGAAAACTGAGTCCTCGTAGGTATTGTTGAAGCCGTGGATGAATACCAGAGCATGGCCACCCTGGATGTGCGCGCGAAACCAAGCGCGACCTTGCGGGACCGTATCGATCTCCTTGACGTGCGTGACAGCGAAATCGGTCGCAGGATCGGGTGGCAGCCGACGCGGCCATTGCACGGTGCCAACCGCTCGCGTCGGCGGGATGGATACCGCCACATCCGTCATGTAGGGCTTTGGACTGCGTTCCCCGTTGAACAGTGTTGCGGCGTTTCCCGAGGGCTGACGGGTCGTCGCTACCAGCATGCTGACCTGCACGGTCCGCGGCGCTGCCGTAGTCAGAGCAACCGGCATCATAACCCCGCCGGGATGGCCGCATCCGGCGAGTAGCAGCAAAACCAGCAACGATGCCTTCTGGATCAATGTACCGCTCCGAAAAAGGAGATCAGATCCAAGACTATTGCAATTTTACCGCGAAGGCTATTGCCGTTTTACAGGCTCCACGGTTACATCGGCCTACTGGCGAACAGCATCTTCAATCGTCCCAGGTCGGACGCATCGACATTGACCGGGTCGGTCAATGCGACCCAACTGTCAATGTAGTCCTCGGGTGCGTAGACGTGCCCGAAGCCGATCGGCGAAGAGGTGGCGATCGCCATGTCGAATGCGAGCTGCAGCATGGTGACCCCGGGAATCCACCGAAGGCTTGGCGACACGTCCGGACCCCTCGGGTCGCGCATCCAATCGGGCTCCCTGAAGAACGACGGGACATCGAAGAAGACGATCGGATCGCTGGGGTATTGCAGATAGATCAGGCGGATAGGGCCCCACGCGGCGTCGGTCTGTTGAGGCCGCGTCGTCTGGTTCGCGAACCGCACCATCGAACCATCCCGGAATTTTGGAAGCCACGCCGGTGAGCCGCTCTGGCGACTGTCGGTAATCGTCCGCCATCGTTACCGGCGCTGAGGCTGGAGCCGATCAGCATGGCGAGCGTCTACTTGTCCTGATCCGATAGGATGCTGTCCTTCAGCATGCCCTTGACGAGGCTGGCGATGGCCGGTGCCATCAGCGATGAAGCTTCAGCACCCAGCGCCGTTGACGCCGGCATTTACACTACAGGCACCACCGCCCGTGTTGCAGCCGAAGTTGACACCGACGCCAACGCTCGTAGATGTGTTGGAGCTGCTGGTATCGGATGTTCCGGTCGCAGCGTTCAGGTTGATGTCGCCGTTGGTGGCCGACAGGAAGATATCGCCATTAAAGGGATCGCCTGAGACCGTGGGCAGGCCATCCTTGCCATACCCGGCGAAAATCTGCGCGCCGTCGCTGTTGATCGAGCCGTTCTCTGCCTCCATGGTGATGGAGCGAGCGGCACGGATGTCGGTGACCACAGGTGTCGATGTCGTCGAGGAGGATTTGCTTTCCTGGTGGCTGATGCCGGCGTTCACGCCAATGCTGAAGGAAAGAACCTTGACGGCAAGGGGATCGGTTGTGGTGAGACCGTCGTAGACACCCGTCAGATCCTTGTAGGCCTGATAGAAGCCGAGGCCGGCGATGGCCGTGTTCGTTACCGCATTGACGCCGCCGCTGTCCGACAGGCGCTCCGCCGAGTTCATGATGCTTTGGGCAGCCTGGCTGACCTTGCTCGACACCGTAAGCGTCACGCCGGCAAAGGTCTTCTCGTGCATCTCCTCATAATTGGTGACGTCATTGGCAGAGAGCAGATTGATGTCATTCTTCGCAAAGACATTGACGTCGCGCTCGGCCGACGCGTTTGTTGCCTGCAGGTTGACGTTGTTGCCAGCCGACGCTTTGGCCTGGACAATGCCCGTTCGACCCGTGGGGCATGCGTATTTCGGGCGGATCGTGACGATCACCTCGTAGCGCGCCGGGACCCGGTAGAGCCGTTCCGTCCGATCCTCGCCATGTTGCCGCAACCGCAGGGGCAAACGATGCTCTCGGGCTCGATCACGCGCTCGGTCCGCGACAGGTGTTCAGGCAGTGCACGGGCCTTACGCTCCTTGCGAGAAAGGGGCTTGTCCGGCTCGCAAACCTCTCCAGGATTGATTGCGCTGGCTTCCTCATCGAGCTTTGGATGGTCAAGATGAGCGCCAGATTTGCGCCGTGTTGTTCAGGCTATTTTTTTAACACATACCTATACCATGGGTGATCAATTAATTCTTTAGAATGCAGATATACACAGGAACCAAATTTGTCTCTGGTGGCAAGGTCGCAGCTTGTAGCTTTGTCTGGAGTCTCCCATTCAGCAAAACAATCGTCGCACGAAACAAATAAGTTACCGCTTGCAGTTTCTTTTGAAACAAATTGAGTACCCTGTCCACAACACGGACAAGTCTCGCCGACCTTGGCATAGTGAATGTATTTCATGGCGTGGGCGCCTTTGGCAGTGGTGTCCCATTTCCCGGATAGGCAGTAATGACAGTGTTTGTTCCTTGCTTAGTAACAATTGTAATAGAGTCAGGATTTTGTCTTTGGCCGGCAAATTCACCTGCATAACCCGCGTTTGGATAGGAAACGACGTACATATCTCCGCCATTAACTGTTATGGGCGTGATTCCGTCCCTCTGTATAATACTCCAAGCATTTTCCACTGTATCAATTGGATTGGCGTAGAAAACTCCTTGGTCAGCTTTTGGAGATATAAATCTCCATGGGCCTCGATAACATGGTGATCGGCCGAAACGCCTTTTTTATTGGCTAAGGACCAATCTAGAGTGCCATTTCTAGTGTTCGTATCAATAGCCGCCTTCTGAGCTGCAGCTACATCATTGTAGATCGCACACTTCGGGGCCGATTGTAACACCGACGGCAACACCATAAAGAACATGCCGCAAGCGATCCTGCAAATCACGAGTGGATTGATCGGTAAAGCTGGATCCAGACATTCTGATACGGATCACATTTTCGCTCACCTGTTCTATTTCTCAAGGAAGATATAATTCATATTCTACAAGTGCGGCTTTCTTAGGCGATATGTCCACCAAACCATTTTGTATATACGAAAAGTCGTCAATATTGTAATAGCTGAATCCAAAATCGCCGTAAGAGATATATAGCCCCATTATTCCATCCTGTATTTCGGAAATATTATAGACATAAGCTGATTCAATATTTAATCCTAAGTACATTTTTAAAATGGATACGTCGGAAATGGGGTATGAAAACTGCATATCGATGTCAATCGTTATGGTAGGCTCGACGTCTTCGCGCTTAATATGCACGGCTCCGTCAGTAATCGTAACGGAATACCATTGCGCATCAGTATTGAAAAACAACATCAGGTGTTCCGAAACGAGCACGCCATCCATATAGAACGACTTACTTCGAAACGCTTCTATCGATTTTCCTTTCAATTTTCTAGTCATTGATTTTCTCAAAATTTTGATGATTTTCCGGGAATAAGCGTGTCGAATTCTAATTTCCCACCAGGCAACAATCTCAAGCTAACTGTACTGTTAGTCTCGCTACTGTAAACATGAATTAGATCGTAGTTTCCTCGAACATTCGCCTGCGATATAGTTCCCGAAACCTCTGTTGGGTTTTCAAGGGTTTTGGTTATATCAACCTTGGCTTGTGCCAGGCCCTCTCGCGAAGGCGGATATGGAAGTTGTCCCCTTCCCAATTTGTCGCCCAACTTCGCGTTCATTCTCGTATTTTGAGAAGACATAAAGTCAGAAACATCAGCAACAGGAGGCTTTACAGATTGTGGACCTGGACCTCCACGCGCGCCTGTCGCACCCGACAATATAGCCCCGGAATACAGCCGAGTTAGATTAGCGGCCCCTTCTAGCCCTGATAAAACAGCGAGGGCATTATATTTCGACACGGTCGACATGTAGTCATTCAAGGCAACCGCGATGGTATTGTCATCTCCAGATGCTTTTGCTTGCTCAAGCCTATCCCAAGTCTGCTCCACGTCAGCAATGGGATAGGCTGGCCCTTTGGTTATTCCTTTCAACAAATCTGTAGCGATTAAGATGTAGGTCTGGTCCGCGTTGTTTCCGCCCGGTATCGCGGACAGCCCAAAGACGTCGGTGTAGGCGCTAAAACCATCCAGCCCTGATCCGGCACTTATATTTGCAAGCAACTCCTGAGTGTTTCCATCCAGCACTTCGCTATTGAGATTCATCTCATTTTGCGCCGCTTCGAAGCAAGCGAGATTACCGCATTTTCGAAGCTCTATGGAGTTCTCCAGTGACTGTTGCCTTGCTGTCGCTGCTGCCTGTCGTTGGCACTCGTGGCTGTCTCCGCAATCCTTGAGCGCTTCAATCAGCGCCTCTAACTGAGGATGTTTCAGGTAGTTATACTGATAGCTGGCTGCGCCATAGGCGGCCCCCTCGCCGCCGCCGACAGCAACGCCGACACCGGCGCTGAGGCTGGAGCCGATCAGCATGGTGAGCGTCTGCTTGTCCTGATCCGAGAGGGTACTGTCTTTCAACATGCCCTTGACGAGGCTGGCGATCGCCGGTGCCATCAGCGATGAAGCTTCAGCACCCAATGCACCCTTGATTGCGCCTTCCCAGCCGTTGACGCCACCGAGAATGCCGCCGCCGATGGCGTGCAGCAGTGCCCGCCCCTGGCCGCCTTCCTTCCAGAGATCGGCGGCACCACCATCTCCGCGTGCGAGAGCGTCCTTGTAGAGATTGCTGGCGATATCCCCCACAAGCCCCGCCATGTTCTTCTGGGCTTCCTGCAGATCGGCCTGCGTCTTGTACTGACCCCGCAGGATATGCTCGAGATCCGGCAGGCCTGGCAGTGACGTATTGGTGTTGTCGGTATCCCGCCGTATCGTGCCGATATCCTGGGTCTGGTGCGCCGGATCGGTGATGGTGATCGGAATGTTGCCGCCGATGGCAGACAGCGCCTTGCCGGTCTCGTTTTCACTGGCTTTGACCGGCGGCGCCAGCGATAGTCCGCCGGTGCCGATGGAGCCGCCATAGGTGTCGGCCTTCCAGGTCGAATGGGTGTCGATATCGGCAACGGTAAGCGTGCCGGTCTCGAAGTGGTTCTTGTCAGCCGCGGCCCCGCTGCTGATCAACCCACCGATGAGCGAGGTGTGGCCGCTGACATCGATGTCGAGGCCGCCTGCGCCGGCATGAATGCCGGATTGCTCGGTGACGACAACTGCATCGCCCTTGCCCTTCTGGGTGACGCCGGAGACTTTGGCATCAACACCAGAACTTCCAATGCCGATCTGGGCTGAGATGTTGCGCTGCTCGGCCGAAGCTTTTTGCGTATCCACCTGGCTTTCGATCGTCAGGTTCTTGACGTCCGCCGTTACCGAATTTCCGGTGATCGTCGCACCCTTCAACGTCAGATCGTTGGTGACGATGGTGATGTCGCCGGTACCGTTGATGTGGGTGTTGGTGTGGGTGGTGCCTGAGGTCTGCGAA
>CAZZZI010000099.1:0-15654 GCA_964658415.1 uncultured Sphingomonas sp.
GGTCAGCCGGCCCACACGATGCCGCTTCCGGCTGACGTCCCGACCTGGGGTGCCGGCTGGAAGAAGGGCATCGGCGAATGGTACGGCCACGCCATGTCCATCGGCGCCCATGGTTCGCTGATGTCCTACCGCGACAACTATCTCGATCTGGATCCCACCTACAAGGATCGCCACGGCCGCCCGTTGATGCGCATGACGTTCAACTGGAAGGACAACGACATCAAGATGATGGAGTTCATGAAGAGCAAGATGGAGCCGATCGTCAAGTCGATGAACCCGGATATCATGCAGCCCGGCTTCAAGAAGCCGGGTGCGATGTTCGACGTCCGTCCCTACCAGACGACGCACAACACCGGCGGCACGGTGACCGGCGACGACCGCAAGACCTCGGTTCTCAACCGCTACCTCCAGTCGTGGGACGCGCACAACGTCTTCGTGCTGGGTGCGAGCGCCTTCCCGCAGAATACGCAGTACAATCCGACCGGCATGGTCGGCGCTCTGGCCTATTGGGCGGCAGATCATATCCGCAAGGATTACCTGCCCAACCCACGGCCGCTGGTATAGGGAGCGCGACGATGAAAACCTTTCTTCGCGTTGTCGCCGCTGTCGTCGTCATCGGCATTATCGCGCTTGTCGCCTTCATCTACGTGCCGGCACAGCGGACTGCGCCGGTTTCCCAGCTGCCGGCAGACTACCAGCCTCCCAAGGGCGCAGGTGAGTATGTCATGCTGGCATCCGACTGCATGGCCTGTCATACAGCCGAGGGCGGCAAGCCGTTTGCCGGCGGTCGTCCGATCAACAGCCCGATGGGCGTGATCTATACGACCAACATTACGCCGGACAAGGAAACCGGTATTGGCAGCTGGACGCTGGATGACTTCCGCGCGGCGCTTTACGATGGTGTCGACAAGCAAGGCCATCGTCTTTACCCGGCCATGCCCTACGACAGCTATCGCAAGCTGTCGGAACAGGACGTGGTGGCGCTGTACGATTATTTCATGAAGGACGTGCAGCCGGTTTCCGGTACGGCCCCGAAGACAAAGCTCGCGTTCCCGTTCAACCTGCGCTTCGGCATCCGGGCCTGGGATTGGCTGGCCCTCGGCGAGGCGGGCTTCAAGCCTGATGCGAGCGAGGACGCACAGTTCAATCGCGGCGCCTATCTTGTGGAAGGGCCGGCCCACTGCGCCGCCTGCCACAGCCCGCGCAATCTGCTGATGATGTCGTCGGGCAGCAACCAGAAAGACGCTGTGTTTCTGTCAGGCGGCGAGATCGATGGCTTTACCGCCCCCGACCTGCGCGGTCCGCAGAGCGGCCCGCAGAAGTGGACGACCGAGGAGCTGGCGAATTACCTGCTGAATGCCCGCAACGCCCATTCGTCGGCCACGGGCGAGATGGCGCTGGCCGTCCGGGATTCCCTGCAGTACCTGACCAAGGACGATGCCCTGGCGATCGCCACCTACATCCGCAAGATCGGCAGTGGCAAGGGAGCGGCTCCGGTTGCAGAGAAGGTCGAGGTCACGCCGACAGAAACCCTGTTGTCGGACGCCAAGCCGGACATGCCGCTCGGACCCCGTCTCTACCTCGACAACTGCGCGGCCTGCCACGCCGTCAACGGCAAGGGTGCGGGAGAAACATTCCCGGCCCTCGATGGCAATTCGCTGGTGACTGCCCAGTCGCCGAAGGGGCTGATCGGCGTGCTCCTGCACGGCGCCGAATTGCCTTCGACGGCCAATCGTCCGATGAAGCTGCGCATGCAGGGCTACGACGACCGTCTTTCGGACGACGAAGTCTCGGCACTCGTGACCTTCCTGCGCGACGGGTGGCACAACAAGGCCCCCGCGGTTTCGTCCGACACGGTGAAATCCTTCCGAAGCGACAGGCCGTAGTCAAGTATCGGAGCTGCTTGTCCGACCCGACAGGGTTGCCCTCGACGAACGGCTTCCACGGGCACAAACGGAAAGGCACGGCGTGAAATTCACGCCGTGCCTTTGGATCTTATGGTCTGGCAGGTGGGCTTAGCCTGCGAATTCTTCGTCCACGACGGTATTCCTGAGGATGGAAAGTCCCTCGATATCCACCTCGACGACATCGCCGGCCTTCATCCAGAGCGGCGGATTTCTTTTCGCGCCGACGCCGCCGGGAGTGCCGCTGACAATCACGTCGCCAGGCTCGAGGCGGGTGAAGGTGGAAATATATTCGATCTGCGTCGGGATATCGAAAATCATCTGGTCGAACCTGGCTTCCTGCACGACCTGACCATTCAGTCGCGTCTGGATGCGGAGGTCACTGAGCGGGCCCAACTCATCCGGCGTCATCATCCAGGGGCCGAAAGCGCCGGTGTCCGGGAAGTTCTTGCCTGGCGTGAACTGGATGGTGTGGCGTTGAAAGTCGCGCACACTGCCGTCGTTGTAGCAGGCATAGCCCGCAACGTGCGACATCGCCTCCTCGCGGGTTATGTATCGCCCGGCCTTGCCGATGATAACAGCCAGTTCGCCTTCGAAGTCGAGTTCGGAAGAGACTTTCGGACGGACGATCGGCGCGAGATGGCCCGTCTGGCTGTTGGCATAGCGAGCAAAAATCGTCGGGTGCTCGACTTCGCTGCGGCCGGTCTCCTTGCGGTGCATCTCGTAGTTCAATCCGACGCAGAGGATCTTGTCCGGGTTCGGTACCACCGGGAGCCATATGACTTCCGACAGTTGATAGGACTTTGCGCCTTCCAGCGCGCCGCTGACCCCTTCCAGTCCGGCCGATATCGCCGCCTTGAGATCGGCGTAGCGGGACGCCAGGGCTGCTCCGACGTCGAAGACCCGGTCGTCTTGAACAATGCCCCAGCTCGTCTTTCCGCCGTGACTGAATGTTGAGAGTTTCATCTTGTAGTCTCCTTGGGAGGCGGGCGCTGCCCTATGCTTGACGAAGACCCAGCCCCTTCAGGCCGGGCATGCTTGAAAACCGACTGAGTGTCCGCTCGGGGAAAATCAGTGCAAACGCGGCGATCGCGCCAATCAGAAGGATGCCTGCGGTGAACAGCATGGCATTGGCATAACCGCCGGATACGTCGGAACCGGATGCCTGCACGATGCTGCCGGTCACTGCGTTCGAAACGAGAGCGGAAGCCGCGTTGCCCGAATAGATGACGATGATGAGCTTGCCGCGTTGGGCAGCAGGCGCGATGGCGCCGAGCGTGACCGGGCCGTAGATCGTCGTCAGGCTCGGCGCCGCGAAGGCGATGGCAATCAGGACGAGCTGAAGGGGACCGGAAGCATAGACGCCGAGCACCAAGGCCGCGCCGCTGACGAGCAGAGCCCATCCCGAAGCGCTTCCAAGCGTGGTACGCCTGCTCCAGCCGGAGTTCAGCATCCGCTGGGCGAGCCACGAACCGGCGAGCAGCAGGGGCGACTGGAAGATATAGACACCGGAGATGATCCATCCTGTTTCGCTATGGGAATATCCAAGACCCTGTTGCAGGTAGGGCGGCAGCCAGGTCGCCGACATGCCGACGATCCAGTAGGACATCGTCGACATGATGATGACGCCGATGACAGTCGGATCGAGCCACAGCTTCGTTGCGGGAATGCGGGTCGATGTATCGGCTGCGCCATGATCGACGGTCTTGACGGCATAGGGACCTTCTCCGCCGATGAACAGCCAGGCAAAGAGCCAGACCAGACCCAAAACCCCGCAGAACAGAAAGCCGCTGCGCCAGCCATAGGTGACGATCACGTAGGTCAGCAGCGGGCTGCCGACCAGCAAGCCCACGCTGATGCCCTGGAGAATGATCGCGCTCGGAACGCTCCGCTTCTCCGTCGAGAACCAATCGTAGCAGGCGTGGATCGCCGTCGGCAGACCCGGTCCTTCACCGAAACCGAGCATGATGCGGCAACCGATCAGAACGGTGATCGACGTGCTGAAGAAGATCGGGATTTGCGTCGCGGACCAGATGAGCGCCAGGATAGCCAAGATCCACTTGACTGGAACCCGGCCGGTGACGAACAGGCCAACGAGAATGCCGGAAATCGAGAATAGCAGAAAGAAGCTGCTGCCGATCAGGCCGAACTGCTGCGGCGAAAGCGACAGCTCCTTCATCATCGGAACGGCAGACAGGCCGAAGACAAGCTTGTCGAAGAAGTTCAGCGTCTGAAACAGAAACAGCATGATCAGGACTGTATATGGACGCCATTTTCCGGCGTGACTTGCGCTCGTTGAATTGGTCATGTTTTCCTCCCCATGACGTGCCTCGAATACTCCGCATTGCGTAACGCCGCGCCGTCAGGCGAGCGCTTCCTCCAGCTCTGCGTAGAGTGCGTGAATTTCGTCTGCCGACTTCGCAGTCCCGAAGACGTAGTGGTCCGGTCGTACCAGAACGGCGGTGCATTGGTGGCTGTCGAACCAGGCCGCCATGACCCCGTCTTTCTCGACGAGCCCCTTGTCTGTCGATGAAACGCCGCCGTCGCGCCGGCCGACCTGCGCCACGGAGATGTCGCGCCGTGCGAGCGCGTCCGGGTCGATGTCGCCAGCGCGGCCATCCACAATCAGCCGCCAGCCGGCACCGGTCACCTTGTCGAGAAGAACGGTTTCGTCCCCGGCGTAAACCCAGGGCTGGGGTGCGAGCGTTCCGTTTGCCGGATTGGCTCGTCTGGCAAAAAAACCATCGCGAAGCGGCGGCACGATTTCCTGGCGGGTGACCGTTCGGGCCGTGCCCCCGCCTTCGGCGAGGATCCGCTCGTCGCGCGCGGCCGCAGCCACCGGATCGCGCTCGCAGATGACGTGGCCTATCGCCTTGATGCGCGTCGTCAATTCCGTGACATGCGCCTTCCGCTCGACCTGGTAGCTGTCGAGCAGATCGAGGTTCGTCCCGCCTTTCAGGACATGGTCGAGTTTCCAGATGAGGTTCGAGACGTCCCGAAGTCCCTGGCACATGCCCTGACCGATAAAGGGCGGCTGCTGATGGGCGGCATCGCCGGCGAGGAACACACGACCGAGTTCCCATTTGGCCGCCACCAGCGCATGGAACCGATAGCTCGCCGACCGCCAGAGTGTCGCATCTTCCGGCGTCAGCCAGCGGGACAACAGTTTCCAGACGTTGGCTGGCTTTTCCATCTCCCTCGCGTCTTCGCCGGGCAGCACCATGATCTCCCAGCGCCGATGAGTGCCGGGGCCAACGATAAAGGACGTCGGCCGGGCCGGATCGCAGAACTGCGCTGCGGTCTTCGGCAGCTTTTCGAGGGAATCCCCGTTGACGATGACGTCGACGACCAACCAGGGTTCGTCGAAAACGAGGTCTTCCAGCGTCAGACCCAGCGCCTGCCGGACGCCGCTTGTCGCGCCGTCACAGGCAATCACATAGGACGCCGTGACGGTTCGAGCGGTGCCGTCCTTCCCTTTGAGATGAAGCGTCGCCTGCGCCTCCGTCTGCTCCAGACGGATCAGCTCCGTGCCAAGTTCCACCGTCACGCAAGGATAGGTTTGCGCATGCGCTCGCAGGATGGCTTCGACGGGCGGCTGGGAAAACACCATCGTCGGGATGTAGCCGAGGGGATAGGGCTCGGGCACCATATCGATCCGGCGGATCAGCTGCCCCTTCGCGCCGAAATGCTCGGATGCGGGGAAGGCCGCGATATAGGGCTTGATCGCATCGGCAATGCCGAGATTGTCCAGGTGGCGAAGAATTTCGTGGTCGATGGCGATGGCGCGGGGCTTGTCGTAGACGTCCTCCTGCCTGTCGATCGCGAGCGTGCGAATGCCCCGGCTGCCAAGCAGCGAGGCGGCGACGGCGCCGGACGGGCCAAAGCCTACTACCACGACTTCGTAATGTTCCGATGTGTTCATCATTTTCTGAGCCGCTTCAAAGTTGCAATGGAATACCAGTCCGGATGCTCACGCCTTGAAGGGTATGGCGAGCTGAGCTGCTTTCACCACGTCGCTCTTCGGCGGAGCGATACCCCAATGATCGGTGCGGCCAGGAGGCCATGTCCACTGATCGGGGCCCTTGGGTTGATAGGTGTCATCGACCTGGAGAACCTCGGACGTGTATTCGATGACGACGCCCAGCGGATCGAGGAAGTAGGCGAACACATTGTCGCCCGGGCCATGCCGACCGACACCCCAGCCGATCGGATAGCCGTGGTCGACCATGCGGCCGGAGGCGCGCATGACGGACTCCGTATCCGGCATCAGGAAAGCGATATGGTTCAGGCCATTGACGTTCGCCTCGGCAAGCACGATGGCATGATGATCGTCGTTGCAACGCAGGAAGGCCATCATCTTCGATCGGTCGGTTAGCTGGAAGCCCAGCAATTGCTCGTAGAAGCGCGACAGGCCATCGACATCGGTGCTGTTGATGTTGACATGCGCCAGCCGAAGCGGCCGGTTGGCAACTGCTGCGCCCGCTTTGGTCTTGTCGCCGTGGACGAATTCGAGCGTACTTCCCTGAGGCTCCCGGATGACGAAGCGCTGGCCGCCGGCAGGACCGGGGCTTTGCTCGACCGGACGCAGCAACTGGCAGCCAAGCGCCACGGCTGACGCCGACAGTCGGCCGAGATCGTCGGCGCTGCCGACGCTGAACGTGACCTTGCGCAGCTCGGACCTGTCGCTGCCGATCAACTCGAGAACGTGATGATCGTCGCCGGAAGCAGCGAGGAAGACCTTGCCGCCCTGACGAGCGACGACCTGCAGTCCCCACACAGCAGTGTAGAATTCTTCCGAACGGTTCAGATCCGGGGTGCCAAGTTCGACGCTTTTTAGAGCGGTCACGGGAAACTGTGTCATGACTGTGCCTCGAGTGCCAGGAATGCTTCGGCATTGGAAAAAGTCAGTCTATCGCGGGTGAGGTCGTCGCCGAAGGCGGCCGCTATCCGGGCAAGGGGGGCTTTTTCGTGGAAGTTGAAGGGGTAGTCCGTACCGAGAAGGATGCGCTCGACGCCGAACATCGAAACGAGGTGGCGCAGCGTCGGCTCATCGTAAACCAGGGTGTCGTAGTAGAGGCGTCTCGCCTGGATTGACGGTTGCTCGAGGATCGTGTCGCGCAGAGCCGGAAAAACCTTCCAGCCTTCATCCAGCCTCGGCAACAGCGAGGCGAGTGTGCCGCCGCCGTGGCTGAACGCCAGGCGCAACCTCGGATGCTTGAGCATCAGGTTCGCCGTAATGACCGATGCCGCTGCCAATCCGACGTCCGTCGGATAGGCCAGCACCTGCTGCAACTGTCCGGGACCGACAAGCCTGTCCATTCCCGCAGGTCTCACCGCATGCACGAACACGGCGGCACCGAGCGCTTCAGCCTCGGCGAAAAACGGCAGGAATCGCGGATCGCCGATCGGGATGCCGTTGATGTTGCTGCCGATCTCAACGCCGCAGAATTCGAGGTCCCGCATGCAGCGGCGGAGCTCAACGATCGCCCTGTCGACATCCTGGAGCGGAACGGAACCGAGACCGACGAATCGGCCGCCGGAGGTGCTCGCCATGGTCGCGATGGTGTCGTTCAGATAGCGGATGAGATCGTTGGCGGGATCGACGTCCATCCAGTAGTTGAACAGTTCCGGCATGGGCGACAGCGCCTGGGTCTTGATACCCATTCGATCCATGTCGGCAAGGCGACGCTGCGGGTCCCAGCAGGCATCGCTGACGGTCCGATAGTTCTTGCCGTCGATCACGATCGTCTTGTGGCAGGCATCCTCGGCAACCATGGACGGCCAGTTCGAGGGCGCTGGTCCCTTAAGAAAGGGCGGAAACTCCAACGGTACCACGTGGCAATGGACGTCGATGCCGCAGCAATCGCAGAGCCTCGTCATTGCCTGTGTGTCTGCGTGGAAACCATCGCACCCTCCCAGTGAAATGTCATCGTCAACAACTGGATATTACACAATACCAGTGCTGTAAACAATAATTTATAAATTTGCGCTTAAGCGACTGGTGTTATATAAATACCCGCATCGGCATCGTCGGGGAAAATCGCGAATGAATACTCTTGCAGTCACGAAGCCGGTGTTGTCGGCATCGACGCAGGCCAGCTCCGTCTACGAGCGCCTGAAATCGGATATTCTCACCACGGTGCTGGAGCCTGGTCGGAAACTGCAGCTGCGGTTTTTGATGGACCACTATGGCGCCGGGCAAACGCCGCTAAGGGAGGCGCTGAACCGCCTGGCCTCGGAGGAGCTGGTTGAAGGGAGAGACCAGCGCGGCTTCTTCGTCCAGCCTGTCAGCCGGGCGGAGCTCGTGGAGTTGACCAAGACGAGGTGCTGGGTGGAGGGGCTGGCCCTGCGCGAATCGATGGCGAACCGCACACCGCAATGGGAAGAGGACCTCGTCGTTGCCCATCATCGGCTCGACCGCACTCCGCGCTCGCTCAGCGAAGACAAATTCGAAGACAATCCGGAATGGGAACGGGCGCATCGCCGCTACCATCAGGTCCTGATTGCCAATTGCGGCTCAAGACCGCTGATCGCATTCGCCGAGCAACTTGCAGACCGCCTGTACCGGTACCGCCAGATGTCGATCAGGAAGGTCTTCCGGACCCGTCACGTGACCGATGAGCACGAGGCGATCCTGAAGGAGGTCCTGAAGGGCGACCAGGACGCAGCCGAGCAGCTGCTGGAGCGGCATTACGCGCGCACGGCCGACGCGATCGTCGGCGATCTCGAGCAATAGGCGGCACAGGCCTCCCTCCATCGGATGGTGGTTTCGGTGCAGTCCCCGCCTACACATTCCCGAGGCATATCGCCACGGCCATCACGATCCACAGGCAAACGAGCATCGCCAGACCGGAGACAAAGGATAATAGAACTATACGAAGCATGTATCCTCTGGAGGTGAGGGTGGACTGGTTTACAGGGCGTTCGGGTCTGGCTGCGAGCAGGCGGTTTCTCTCCGCAGTCCGCTTCCGCTGGGCAGGAAAAAATCTCCATCTGCCGTCCAAAATGGCGCAAGTCCCCCGATTCAGATTCTGGAGAGCCGAGGCCTGCGCCACGATCGCGCTTCCAGCCCTCGGTCAATGAGACCTCAATATTCGACACTTT
Organism: uncultured Sphingomonas sp.; assembly: GCA_964658415.1. GTDB lineage: Bacteria > Pseudomonadota > Alphaproteobacteria > Rhizobiales > Rhizobiaceae > Rhizobium. Next base: position 9,009 of record CAZZZI010000099.1, read on the forward strand.
GGAGACGGAATGATTGTCGGGTGTTACCCGCCAGCCCGTTGCGGCGGTCCGCAGGGCGGACCCCCGCAACTCCTCCCTACCAAGTTTCGATGATCCGAAACTTAGTTTGACCGATGTTCGCGGCACGGCCGAGCAAAACCTCGGGTAGTAGTTCGTCGGCGGCGAGGATCGGTGGGAAGCCTTAGCCGTTCCGGCCAGTCCCGAGGCTTTGTCTGGCTAAAACATGCGGGGAGCGTCGCCTCGCCGGGTTGAAAACCATTCCATGTTTTTCGCCCGAATTCAGTCCTGTTTCATCTAGCTGGCTTACCAAACGCTTTCGCGGGCAATCCTGCACAGGCATATGAGTGAACTAGCTATGCAGACTCTTTCAATTGTCGCGCCCTTTCTGAACGAGCAAGATTCAGTCGTAGGGTTTGCAAAATTTACCAGTATATTGGGGTGTGAAATCCGGGAGCGCTTCGGTCTCGATCTCGAGGTCGTCCTCGTCGATGACGGCAGCACCGACAACAGCATCAATCGCTACCGCGACGTGCTGGAGGGAAACTGGCGGATCGTGGAACTCAGCCGCAACTTCGGCAAGGAAATAGCACTCTTTTCCGGCATCGAGGAAAGCACGGGCGATTTCGTGCTGCTGATAGATGCCGATCTGCAGCATCCTTACAAGGTATGCCTGGAAATGATCACCTCGCTCCTGGAGGACGATGACCTCGACGTCGTCTACTCCATCCGGGCGGACCGGGTGGCGGAATCGTGGTGGAAGGCCTTTTTCAGCAAGGGTTTCTACCGGTTGATCAACGCCGGCCAGCGTTTCATAATCCCGGAAAATGCCGGTGACTTCCGAATCATGCGCCGTGGCGCCGCTGATGCGCTTCGCACCATTCGCGACAAGCGGCGGTTCAACAAGGGGCTCTACGCCTGGATGGGGTTCAGGCAGAAGGGGATCATGTATACCCCAGCGCCGCGTGCATCCGGCAGTACGAAATGGTCGAAGATGGGATTGGCAGCGCTTTCGCTTGAGGGGATTACGTCTTTTTCCGCCGTGCCGCTTCGCACGATGTCGGTCATCGGCGTGATCATCGGCATCCTCGGCATGCTGTACGGCGCTGAAATTGTCGTGAAAGGTCTTCTGTTCGACACCGACGTCCCTGGCTATCCGAGCCTGATGGCCTCTATCTCGGTACTTGGTGGCTTCAATCTCGCACTCCTGGGGCTGCTCGGCGAATACATCTGGGTGACGATCGGCGAGGTGAAGGACCGTCCACTCTACATTGTGCGTCGTATCCATCGCCCGGACGGCACGTTGAAATGAACAATCGCATCCATGTCATCGCCGACGACTACGGCCTGTCTGCCGGCATAGGCAGTGCCATCAGAGACCTCATCGAGGCCGGGAAGATCACCGGCACCGGCTGCATGACGCTTTTTCCAGAGTGGAACGAGCAGGCCGGGCTTCTGCGGGAGCGTCCAGGCGCGATGAAAGCCGATATCGGCCTGCATCTGACGCTGACGGACTTCACGCCGATCTCCCGTCCGACGGAGAAGGGGACCATGCCCTCGCTTCGCGGGCTGCTGGCCAGAAGTTGCCTTGGAAGCCTCGATCAGGCTGCGATCCATCTGGAACTCGATACGCAACTCGAGCGCTTTGTCGAAGGCATGGGTCGGCTGCCTGATTTCATCGACGGCCACCAGCACGTTCATTTCCTGCCGATCGTCCGTCGCTGGCTGGTATCCCGCCGGGAGCGCCTTCGGCACGATGGCAGACTCCCTTGGCTTCGAGGCGCCCCGGAAATTCGATTTGGACCAGATCGCCCGGTGAAGGCGAAAATTGCTCTCGTTCGTTTCATCGCGGCCGGCTTCAACGAGCGCATGGAGGCCGCCGGCTTTTCGGTTCGAGGCCCGTTGACCGGCTTCTACAACTGGAAGCGACCTGGCGAGTTCTCGACTGTCCTGCGCCTGTTGGAGGCGGGTTTGGCCGATGGTGCGGTCATGATGTGCCATCCCGGCCTGATCGACGGCGTTCTTGTCAGCCGCGACGCAATGGTCGCGGCAAGGCCTGTGGAGTTCCAGGCATTGGCGCGTGCGTCTGGTCCGAGACGCCCGGTCGAGAAAGCGTAACACTTTGCGCACCACCCTATTTTCGTCGGCAAAAGGGGGCCGCGTCGGACCCGATGCCGCTCTTCTATCAGAAGTCGCTTGGAAGAATCGCAACATGAATAAAGATCGCATGATCGGCGCGGCGCTGATCCTCCTGCTGATTGTCAGACTTCTTGCCATGGTATGGGTGCCGCTGACGGATCCGACCGAAGCGCGATACGCCGAAATCGCCCGCAAGATGGTCGAGACCGGCAACTGGATTACCCCGCAATTCGATTATGGCGTTCCGTTCTGGGCCAAGCCACCGCTTCACACCTGGCTCTCGGCCCTGGGTATCGCAGCCTTTGGCGCCAACCCGTTTGCTTCGAGATTGGGGATCCTGTTTGCCACCATCGCAACGCTGTGGATCCTTTGGCGATGGGGATGCGCTGTCACCGACCGTCGAACAGCCGCGATCTCCGTCCTGATCACCGCCAGCTCCGGGCTGTTTTTTGTTTCTGCGGCCTTTGTCCAGACCGATATGGTTCTGACACTCGGCGTCGTCGCCAGCATGGCCGGCTTCTACAGTGGGCTGAATGGGGAGCGCCGCTGGGGGTGGCTGTTTTTCATCGGAATTGCGATCGGCCTCCTGGCCAAGGGGCCGGTGGCCGGCGTTCTTTCGGTGACGCCCATTCTGGTCTGGATGCTATGGCGCGGCGGCTGGAGAGACCTTCGCCGACTGCCCTGGGTCGGCGGGATAACGTTATGCGCAGTTACCGTCATCCCCTGGTACGTGGCCGCAGAGATCGCCACGCCCGGCTTTCTCAATTATTTCATTATCGGCGAGCATATCGAGCGGTTTCTGCAGCCGGGCTGGACTGGCGATCTCTATGGTTCCGGGCGTGAGCACCCGAGGGGTACGATCTGGCTGTTCTGGATCGTCGCGACGTTGCCATGGAGCCCCTTGCTGCCGCTCCTGCTCTGGCGTCACCGGAAAATCAGAGTGGTGGAAAGCGACGGGCTTGGTCTTTACCTGCTGCTGTTTGCGTTTACACCCCTGGTGTTTTTCACCGCCGCCGCCAATATCCTGCTTGCCTATGTTCTCCCCGGCGTGCCCGCAGCGGCAATGCTCGCTGCCATCATGTGGAAGCGGACGGGAAGTTCATCGGGCGCAGGCTGGCTCGCCCTCGGCGTAGGGGAGGTCGCGGTTCTGGCTCTCGGCCTGACGGTCGCCTCGCTTCCGGTTCTTCACACGGCATTCCTGCCCAGTGAGGACCGCCTCATTGCCGCTTCTTCTGCTGGCACCGCTCGCATCGCCATGCTTTACCCGCGCAGCTTTTCGGCCGAGTTCTATACCAAGGGCAAGATCGTGAAGTGGAAAACATTGGACGAACTCGCCGCATGGCTGGAACCCGGCGATGAGGTTCTCGTGCACAAGGATGAGCAAAGCAGGTTCGTTGCCCGCTTCGGCGCAACCCTCGAGCCCGTCGCCGCCGACCAGGATTACACCCTGTTCGTCGACAGATCGGGGTCGGCGGATGCCACCACCACGCCGACGTCGCCGTAACGTCAAGGCGAGGGGCGCGATCGACACGCCACGCGGCGTGAAGCCAGCTTTTTCAGAGCGCCAGAGATTGCGAGAAATGTCTCCGGCGACCACGCGGCCGCCGGAGCGTCGTCGTCTGCAGATTTAATCGGCGCCGTTGGCCTTGGCTATGAAGTCCGCGAGGTGAGGAACGTAATCCTCAGTGCCGGCACCGCCCGATGTCATTGCTACGGCAAACGAATTCTTCACGGCACTTCCCATTGTCGTCGTGACGGCCGCGGCGTTGGCCATCGACTCCAGATAGCGCATGTCCTTGTAGGCGTTGCTGAGGGTAAACTTGTGGGCCTCGCGGTTTCCTTCCAGCGCGTATCCCATGAAGGTCTGGTAGAAACCGCAGTCCATCCGGCCGCCGCGGATCACCTGGTCGAAGGTCTCCACCGATATCCCGACCTTCTTCGACAGTGCCAGGGCTTCGGAATACAGCGCGGCATAGCCGAGCGAGATGAAGTTGTTCAGGAGCTTCATGCGATGACCGTCGGCAATGCCGCCGATATGGACGATCTTGCCGGCCCATGTCGAGATCACAGGCTCAATGCGCGCGAACACGTCATGATCGGCGCCGACCATGCAATCGAGCGTTCCCGCCCACGCTTCCTTCGGGGTGCGGCTGAGGGGTGCGTCGGCATAGTGCACGCCGATCTCGGCCATTTCGTCGGCGAGTTTCTTCGTCACCGTCGGTTCGCCCGTCGAGCAATCGACGATCACGGTTCCGGCGGCGAGACCCGGTTTCATGGCGGCAACGGCGGATGCGACTTCCGGCGATCCGGTCAGGCACAGGAAGAGGATCGTCGAATGCCGGGCGAGCTCCTCCAGCGATGCGGCCTCCGTGGCGCCCCGGGCGATCAGGTCGTCGATCGGCACCCGGTTGCGATGGGCGACGACCTGAAGCTTGTATCCTTGTTCGACGATGTTCTTGGCCATCCCATGGCCCATCAGCCCGGTGCCGACAAACCCGATAGTCTCAGTGCTATTGCTCATTTCTCTTCTCCCTAAACGTGAATGGTCGGCGATCAAGACAGATTGAATCGGCTTCGGAGCTCGTCCACCTGCTGCGGCGTGAGCGTGCGAAGGACGTGATTCTGCAACATCAGGAACAGTTTGGCAGTCTCCTCCAGTTCCTCGGTCGCATATTGGGCGTTGGCAAGGGACGTTCCGGCGACCACCGGGCCGTGATTTGCCAGGAGCACCGCATGGTGCTGCCCGGCCAGCGCTTTGACCGCGTGCGCAAGGTCCGGATCGCCCGGCGCAAAATAGGGCACCAGCGGCAGGCGGCCGATGCGCATGATGTAATAGGCGGTGAGCGCCGGAAGCACGTCCTCGGGATCGACATCGGCCAGAATGCTGACCGCAGTGGCGTGGCTGGAATGCAGGTGGACGACGGCAGCAGCGTCGGAGCGCTCGCCATACATCGAGAAATGCAGGAACGCCTCTTTGGTCGGCTTGTCTCCCGACAGAAGCTGACCGGACGCGTCGAAATGGGAAAGCCGGTTGGGGTCGAGGTTGCCCAGCGAGGCGTTTGTCGGTGTCATCAACCAGCCGCCGTCGGCGAGGCGGACGGAAATATTGCCGCTCGATCCGGCCGTCAGGCCTCGATTGAACAGCGAGGCGCCGACGCGACAGATTTCGTCGCGCGCTTGGTTGATCTCATGCATTCTGGTGCTCCGTCTCCAGCAAATTCCACGCCTTGAGAAAGAAATCCTCGGTGCCGAAGTTCCCTGATTTAAGCGCCAATGCCAAGTCGGGTCCATCGATGCTGCGGGTCCAGGGGACGCCGGGATCGATTTCCGGTCCGATTTCGAGCATGGCCACCTCCAGCGCCGCAACGACTGCGCCCGATGTTTCTCCACCCGCGACCAAAAACCGCGTGAATCCTGCCTTTTTCAGATGGTCTGCGACGTCGGCCAGCGTCGCTTCGACCAGAGCGCCGGACTGATGGCGGCCCATCGAAGCCTGAATGCCGGACAACGTGTCTGGATCGGCGCTCGAATAGATCAGCACGGGCGCATCGGTCTCCTGCGAGCACGCCCAGCTGGCGATCTCCGCTGGCGTCTGCGTTCCGTCCGCGATTGCGTTAACGTCCAGCGAAAGGGTCGCCATCCCGTTCCGACGCGCAGCCTCGATCTGCCCCCGGGTCGCGACGGAGCACGATCCCGCGAGAATAACCGCGCGGCCCGCGGGTGCTGCCATGTGCGCCTGCGCCTGGCGTGGCTCCACCCGGCCCGCCGCCACGAGATTTTCCGCAAGGCCCAGGCCGATACCGGAACCACCGGTCACGAGCCGCATGTCCGAACAGGCCTTGCCGATGGCACGGAGGTCGGCGTCGACAAGCGTGTCGACGACGGCAATCCGGCGCCCGGCTGCCCGTTCGCGCGCGAACCCGCTGGATATTGCCGCCTGTCCGGCCCTTACTGTGTTGATATCGATCAGCTCCACGGCAAGCGATGTCTGCCGGCCCAGCACCCTTACGATATTGGCATCTGTCATCGGGTTGAGCGGGTGGTCCTTCAGCGGACTGTCCGACAGCAACTGGTCTCCAACGAAGAGGTGACCTTTGTAGACAGTCCTGCCTGCCGCCGGGAAGGACGGACAGGCGATGGTGAAATCCACGCCGAGAAGCGTCATCAATGCCTCGGTCACCGGGCCGATATTTCCCTCGTCCGTGCTGTCGAAGGTCGAGCAATATTTGAATAGTAACTGTTCCGCACCGGCGGCCAGCAGCGCCTGTGCCGCCGTGCAGGACATCTCCACCGCCTCATCAGCCGGGATCGAGCGCGATTTGAGCGCGACGACCACCGCATCGGCCTCGGCAAAATCATCATCCTCGGCTGGCACGCCGATGCGTTGGACTGTGCGCAGCCCTGCACGCGAAAGCATCAGGCAGAGATCCGTGGCACCGGTGATGTCGTCCGCAATTGCGCCTATGAGCACGGCATACCCTCATTCTGTTGTCCAAGAAGCGAGGCGCAG
>CAZZZI010000100.1:0-15626 GCA_964658415.1 uncultured Sphingomonas sp.
GAATAAGCGTCCGGGTAATTCTCGGAATCTCCGTCCGGTTTCATTGGAATATGCAATATGGCACCCAGCGGCGATAAAGCGTCTCTGGTGTAAAATATCGCGTCATAGCGTACGATCGGCGGGAGTGGCAGTCTCGAAGGGATCGGAACCAACGACCATGCTATTTCCACTGATTGGGATAACGCGAGTTATGAAACCCCAGGTAGTTGTAAAATCAACACTGACTGATAGGCCGAGCCGGATTGCCAACCACTCTCTGTCCATCTTCAACGTTGCGCGTCACCACCGCGCCCGCGCCAACGATCGCGCCATCTCCGATAGTTACTCCCCCTAGTATGATAGCACCGCCGCCAATCCAGACATCTTTCCCGATAGAGACTGGTCGGGCGACTTCTAGGCCTGCCTTCCGTAGGGCCACGTCGCGATGATGTTCTGGGCAGTAGATCTGGACGGCGGGTCCAAGCATCGTTCCGTCGCCAATCGACACTGATGCGGTATCCAAGATTACGCAGGCAGAATTGAGATACACCCCGCTTCCGAGCGAGATATTCATGCCATAGGTACAATGGAACGGTGCCTCGATAAAGGCGTCGCCAGCGGCGGCGAATAGTGCACGAAGCTCGGCAGCCATCGCCCCACGTTCGTCAGGCGGCGCGCTGTTGTGAGCATGCACGGCGCGTCTTGCCAGCATGCGCAACGAATCGAGTTCGGGATCGATGCAGCAGTACCATTCGCCCGCTTTCATTTTCGCGCGCTCGCTCTTCAGAGGCCTGCCTCCGCTCGTGCTCTCGATAGGCATTTTAATCCCCCGAAACGATGTATGGCAATGACTTTGACTGCCCGTTGTCTTTTGCTGTTTCCCTGTCCCAAAGCTCGCTCGAGTGACGGGGATCCCCACTACTCAACTGAGGAGGTGCCACCGGTAACTTCGGGATTCAGAGAGAGCGTATGCGTTTGATCACCTTATACCCTATACCTTGCAGTGCCGCCGCAAGTTCAAGACTGTTCCGCTGGCGATTCGCTCACCCATCCTTCAGCAAGAGGAGGCATTTCGATGAAGCGTTGCGATAGCTGCGAACGAGAAATCCCCGATCAACTTGCGGTCTGCCCGTATTGTCACAGGCTTCAAATGTCCGCTGATCAACGGGGCAGCCAAGCCAAGAGAGTGGTGGTCGTGGTCATATTGACCATCGTGCTGACCAGCAGTTGGGCGCTTTTTCGGTACTACACTCACGGTGTCATACCGCATCTAAAATGAAGTCAGTTTTCGAGTGCCGCGCGCAGGTTCACCGTTTGGCCGCACATCGTCGAACCGTCAATGCAGATCTGGTAGTGACCGGAAGGTCGTCGCGGTCAAACGAAGAAGCGAGGTTGACGCTATCGCCCCCGACGGTTTGATTGCGTTCAAAGATCGTGATCCGCGGGCTCCACGTTCCAAGAATGGCGGTCTTGAAGGGAGTCGAACCGTCGACCCCGTCATTCGGTCGATGCGTCCGCGCCGAATTTCCGTTTACGGGCAGCTACTTGCTCTGGGAATGGCTGATAGGGGCCACGAGGCGACCGTCCTGTCCCGGAAGTCGGGGATGACATAGCAGCCATTGTAGCGCGCGACCTCCATGACCGCCTCCGACCCCATACTCGCCATTCGATTTACTTCTGTCGCCGCCCAAACTTGCCATTCGTTTGGTTGCGCCAACGGGTAGAGTTGGGCTCGCAAGCCGGTCTGCTTATGAGTAGACCAATAAAAAGCAGACGCCGCTGATGCGCGGCGAAGAAGCGTAGGGTTTGCTGGACCTGAAACCCTGACACACATTCTGGATATACTTGGGTCGCAGCGCACCGCGGAGCGGGTTGAGGTAAATGATGTCCAGAAAGCGGTCACCTAGCAGACAATATAGCGCTTGGCGCTAGCGTCTCTTCGCGCCGATGCGGTATACTGTGGGCTATGAAGCGTTTGATTGGCGACAGCATCCGGCCGGGAGACATTCTGTTCTCTGCGCGCCGCGGCGTAAGCGGCAAAATAGTGCGTGGCGTCACCTGGGGTGAGGTTTCTCACGCGATGATCTGCGTTCGACACAACTCCTTCATCGACTCCACGATGGAGGGGGTTCTCGCGCACAACATTCAGAGGCTGTTTTTCGAAGACGACGAAAGCGTCTTCCATTTCCGCCTGAGGGAAGGTGTTAGTCCCGAGAAACTCGCCGCAATTACCGAATATGCTCGGTCTCAAGTGGGCACCCGGTATTCGTTGCCGGAAGCAGCCCGATCGGTCATTGCAGTTCGTAAGCCACGAACACGTCAGCAGTTTTGTTCCCGACTAGTAGCCCAAGCTTATGAGAAGGCGGGCTTCGAACTAGTGCCCGACCCGGATTACTGCTCGCCCGAGGTTTTGCGCAACAGCCCGCTACTCCAGGAGCTTTCCGTGCATACGGAAACCGTGAGCGAGGAAGAGTTCGAATGGTGGAGCACCAGTGACAACGCGATTGAAAAGTCGAAGGAAGCTTATAAAGCGTTCTTCATGAGAATTCGGGAATTTGCCCCGGACGTTGAGAATCATGACGACCTACTGAAGTTTCGGGCTAGGCACCCCGACGCCGACCCATATGTCGTCGAGGCACTCCATGACTCCGGGCTCCTTGACCTCTGGCAGGTAGATATCGACCTCCACCCATGGCGTTACGACCATACGTTGATGGCGCAGCAGCGCGGAGAAAGTGTCAGGCACTATTGTATCAGTACGGTTCGGGAGGCTTACACAGGGGGCCTCCGATATGCTCAAAACCTGGCCACTTTGAAACGCGTCTTCAAAGATTTTCCACGGCCGTCGCTCGAACTTGAGATCGCGCTGTATGAAACGCTAACTCGCAACCACCAATCGCGGAGGGAGGTCGCATATTGTTGGCTCCGGGCGCACCATCCTGACGATCTTGCCCAAGACATGGAGCAGATCGCGCCCCACAGCCCTGAGTGGTTCAGGATTGTGGAGGTGGTTGATGCGAACCTGAACGCCTTCTCAAAACATGCGGTTCAACCGGAGGGCTGGTCATATGTTTGCTCAACGTGCGGCGACCAGCCCGCTCATGCCTATCGTATCGCCAACGAGGCCGATGTTAACCCGGGCGTACCCTCGCTCTCCCTCTGTGAGGACTGCCTAGAGATCAGGTGCCGGAAGGGATACATCCTGGAACCGTTCTTCCATCGCTAACTGATTGCCGCCGAAGCTGGCTAAGTGCGCAAAAGCCAGCTTTCTTGACTTATTCGCCCGAAACCTGCCAGTCCGCTTTCCACCCCATGCTGCACAATCAGCCCACATAAGCCGAGCAGCAGCTTTGGGAAACTCTTGCCGACCACGTGAACGACCGGACGGAGGGCGCAAAGCAGTCGTTCTGCGCTTTGTTGCGACGCTGTCTTTTAAACAAGACACACCACACCCTAGACCAACAAGGTCAGATCTTTTGATGTGAACGGATTCGAACCGAAATCGGGTTGATCAGACAGCTAAACATCTGAAAGTAAACGCTTATCAAAATTAGGCCGAATGCAGCGTCGTTCTAATGTGGAACTCGTTAGAGTTTAGACATTATCTTCGCGGCTTGTTAGTTCGTTTGTGATTAATGCGCCTTTGTTGCGAAAAGGGGTATTGTATGGCAAACTTTTATGCTGCGTTTGGTTGGTTTATCGCGTTAGCCGTGTCTGGCGCTATCGTTCTCTGGTCAGGCAGAAAACTCTGGCCAAGAACTGTTGGTGTCGCGTTTCAGGAATTTGATCGTTTCAACGAAGCGCACAGGATTGACTACGAAACTCCGAAGAGAAAGATGACGGTTGGAAAGGTCCTCGCGAACGGTTTTTTCTTTATTCTCCTCATCGCGTCGGCCGTTGGTGTTTATCACGCTGCTAATAACCTGATGCCCTACATTTACACACCGTCCACAGTCGCCTTCTAGGCTTCGGTGAGGATCGTGGACTTTTCGCGATCCTCACCGTGTTGTTCTTCAATTTGAGGGCCTCGCAGGACACGGGATATTCCATCGGGATGCTAAGAGGGCCGTTTTTCCGATCTTCAGACGAGCAGCAGCTTCACGCACGTTCAAGCCGCTGGCCATGAGCTGCTGAGCCTTTAGCAGCTTCTCTGTCGATACGACAGGTTGCCGGCCACCGCGCCGGCCCCTATCCTCTGCGGCCTTCAGTCCCGCCCTCGTCCTTTCGCGGATCAGATCGCGCTCAAACTGTGCCAGCGCACCAAACAGATAAAACACCAGCCGGCCCCCCGGTGTCATTGTATCGATGTTCTCGGTCAGAGAGCGGAAGCCAACGCCCTTCCCTTCCAGCTCTGTGACGATCTCGATCAGGTGCTTCATCGATCGGCCTAGCCGGTCCAGCTTCCAGACGGTGAGCGTATCGCCGTCCCGCGTAGTCCCGTCGGCACCCTTAAGAGTAGGCGCGTTAAATAGCTGACCAATCATTTAAAATCCCCATACGCAATCCATCGCATCGGATATTCCTGCAAAGTGATGGATGAGCATGTAAGGCTAGCCTTCTCCGAGATTGCAACGAATACTGAATATCAGCTCTGTTCACCATCCGACGTGGAATTTGACGAAATGTTCTGCGACTTTGCACGCATCTGCTGCAATACTGGCAGCCAAAGATTGGGCGGTAGCGGCAAATTCTGATGACGACAGGCGAGGACGACCAATGGCCAATGGCCGAGTCTGATCGCCGACAGCTTATCGAATGTGTCTGAGCTCTTGCATTCATCCACAAGGAACTGAGTCGCGTCTTCGCCGTCCGCTGTTATCGGCACGTCCAGAATTGCAAGGCCGTGTGATACCGTCTTCCCTTCATAGAGATTGCTCTCAGTGTCCTTTCCAACCCCCCAAAGCTGCATCGCGCAGTGTTCAAGATCTTGATTGGCGAAGGCCGACAGGGTGAGTGCCCCCTTGCTCGCGCCGCACGATGAAGCCCAAACGGCAAGTATTGGAATCAATGTGCTCGCTTTAGTCTGAGACTTACGAACCGCTTCGTTTCGTTCCGTTGGGTAGTTGATCAATGAGCGATAGTCACTTGCTGCGATAGGATACTTCCCATACATGCGATAGGCATTGACTATCCGAACAATCAGGGCGTCGAGGTAAGACTGCACGCCCTTCTGCCAGTTGCCCATCATTGACAGAAAGAGAAGAGCGCATGTGACGTCTGCAACTTGCGCGTCGCTAACGGGTGTCAGCAAGAGCGGATTGCAGTTAATCAATGCGATGATGTGACCACTCAGAGCATCTGCGTCCGCTATGAGCCAGTCGGGCTTGTGTTTGGGTAGCAATTCCGATCCACTTTTTTCCCATAAGAGCCACAAGCCTCTCATAGAGATCCGACCGATGGTCTGGAACAACCGCAAACTTATGTCTACGCTGGAATGGGAAGGCACCGCGGAGGATAATGCGTGCTTGTCAGCGGAAAATGGTAGGATTTTTTCGCCGACATAAGCGTCCCATATTTCAAAGTGGAGATTTGCGAGCTCTGATAAGAGCACGCCCAAGGCCTCACTCGGTTTGGTCGATTTCGCCACGTCTTGCTGGCACATGCCCCAAGCTTTCAGTAACGCGATCTCACTGAGCTGATAGGGCGCTTCAAGATTTCCTGCATCGCGAGCCCATACAAATAATACCCAAAGGCATATATAGACCTGCCGAAGTATCGTTGCTCTCTCTTGCGGAGAACTCCTATCCGACGCAAAAAGCCCTTCCATTAAAGAGGAAAAATGGATGATCGCGACCTCTGGCTGGTCGAGCATAGCGATGGCCTTTTGAAAGCTTGATCGCTGCGCTTTTCCAACGAGCTGCTCCTTTAATACACCTTCAGCCAATAGCCCGGCCATGTAGTCGCCATTCCATAGCTCAAAGCTGATTTTGCCGCGTGTATGGGTGTTAGTGAATTGCACGACGTTATCTCGCACCGCCTCTTGAATCTCGCCGCCTATGCAGACACAGATAACGATATCAAGATTTTGGTGGGCTCTTGCGATCTTGCTTGTGGCGTAGACATCAAGAATTTCGTTTAGCGAAGTTCGCAGTGCTTGAGGGCTGGGGCCGTCCCATTCAGTGCGTGTCAAATCACCCTGTTTGATCGAGAATAAGTACAGTTTTTGCCTCTCCGCACCTCTCAACCCTAGTGCGGCTACATCCACACCATACTGCCTGGTCCCGATCGAAGGGCGTGAAATTACCGTGTAACCCAACTCGCTCAATAGATCAGGAAGAACAGCGTCAAGCTCTTTCCGCTCTCGTAGCGAGGCCAAATACTCCCGAAAAATTAGCTTCATTCGGGTCTTTCCTCTAGTCTGAATCGCCTGATCATAAGCTCCAGGCCGACTGGGTCCCAAATATCGAGACGTGGCATTTCTATCGAGTGTTCGATCTTTCTAAGTTCGTTTTCCATCCGTTGCGGTGATAAGCCAGCATACATCCGATAAACCGTGCCTGTCCCGTAAAGAACGGCCTTCTCGGTGAATAGAACGCTTGCGAGTGAATTCCGTCTGCCCACCTTGTAGGCCTCCGCCATAAGGTCCGTGTGGCGTTGCCATTCCATCTGCCGCTCTCGTTCCGTCGGTCCCAATTCGGGGATTGCACCGACCGCACCCAGTCGCTTCAAATATTCGTCGCGCTCATCCATCGCACTTTGGATTAACTTCGAAACTGTTGGCTCTGAGGTTGAAACGAGGGGGGCGAGATACTCGGTGACAACACCAGAGTAATTTAGAAGAATGGGATCGAACAAAAATGCACCCACTTGTTCGACGACGGCGGCAGGTGCAGACCGGATTAGGCAAACCACAAACGAACACATCGGCAAAGGTTGAATGAATAAGGTACTAATCGCCTTACGTGCAAGATAGGGATAATCTTCCGCCCTTAGCTTAAATCTAGTGAGGTCGACTTCGAATGCATATTCCGCGACACCCTTTGAGAAAAAACCTTCCACGATGGCGCTACAGAGTTCATAGCCACCGTCCAGCAACCAGGTGACGATCCAATCTTCGAAGTTCTGGCCACCATTTTCTCGAAGATGATAAAATACTGAATCGAAGTACTTCACCGGAACTGGATCAAGGTCACGACGTATGGCGTGCTCAACGAAAGACTGCGCTGTCTTCAAGTCCCCACGTTCGATAGCCTTCTGCAGAACCAGATCTATTAAGTCGAAAGTACCCTTATTGGAGCTAGGCACCTGTGCGCAGGCGTGGAATCCCGCTTCCTTAATCGCATCAGGCAACCAGTCATCTTCAACGAAAAGCAGACGGGCAACTTCGTGTTGAACGTGATCCCCGCCCTCAGCGATAGCGCACAAGCTGAGGACGATTAGCCTCTCTCGATATTCCAAAGTTGCCGCATTTTTTAGCTGAGCGACGATCGATGTAAGAGCAGAACTCTTGGCTCCGTCACTAGGCTCTCTTGCAAACAGGGCTGAAATTCCTTTAAGGAACCACTCTCGGTCGCTAGGTAACAGCAACGGCAGATGATCTAAAGCCGCCAGTACCGATCGCACGTCCGCATCCGAACCGACCTGCAAAGTGTCGTATGCAACAGCGAGGAAGCGGCCTTTGTTGGTCTGGAAACCGCATCTGATAGCAATGTTAAGATAGTGATTTGAATTCCCACCGCCCCGGACCGCCAGCGATAGCAGCTCCTCAGCTCGTTCTGGCTTGCTGCCGCACCACATGGCAAACCCCTCAAGCGGCTGGTATCTCATCCCATCCATACCAGCGGCATTGACGAGCTCATCTATGGCACGAGCGATACGGTCTGCCGAGGTATCGAGCTTAGGAATCAATAGCCCATAGAAGGCGTGACCGGTGAAAAACACGTGCTTCGGGAATCGCTTCAGGTCAGCCGCGGACACTATAGATAGGACGTCGATTTCGCCGCTATTGTGGAGTTCGGCTAATTCCTTAGCCGTGGCTTCATTCTCTGTAGACGCTCGCGTGCCGTAGCGTTCGAAAATCGAACGGAGCAGCGTGCCTTCCGCCGCTTCAGAAAGTATTTCCTCACGGGTGGGCCTGTCCATCCTTCTTCCTCCATGCGCCCAATCGTACGAGAGGCGTTCAAGTTTGGGCCTCTCAATTCGAAGACTCTTGCTTTCTTCGAACCGTGTCCTTTGTTTACCGCAATCACCCCTTAAACCCGCCCAGTGTGCGAAGCTCTTCCGAAGATCGGGGTGAAATTCGTTATGGCATCGCGCCTGATTGCTCCAACCCTCTGTCTGACGGTCGCGACAATGCCATCTGACAAATAGACTCCACCTAGAGTTTCTTGGACAGGCTGCGGTAGTATTGTTTTTGACCGCTTCCGGTCGGGTGCTCTACCATAAAGCAGCCGGCATAGGCGTCAATCGCGGCGATAACGCCTGTCAACGATCCTGCCGAAAAAGCCTGTGTAGATCCTGTAGCATAATGCGCCAGAAAGTTTCCAGTGATGGTGGCCACGTTGGTCTGGAGACCAGCGATTTGGGCAGGGTCCATGACTAGTATTCCTGCCGCTTGGTGCAGCTTGACTGCTGCCGAGATCGCCTCGATGGCAGACTGAACCTGTTTTTTGTTGTCATCGAGTGCAAAGTCTATTGGCACGGGAATCTGGACCTTTGCGATGACTTCCAGAAGCTTGTATTCAAGATACTGCCGTAGGCGGGGTGCGGCGTCTTCGACCTGACCCGCCGCAATATATTTTTCGCAGCGGTCTTTGACGCGATTGGAGGCATTGGACTGCGGAAGTACAGCGGTCCTAGCGGTCCCCTCAAGGCGTTGATGGCTCCAGCCCACATCGTTGTTGTTACGCGTAAAGAGCTTTTCCAGAAGGGTGTCATGACTGAGAATAATGACCTGTGGTCCTCCAGGGTTGCCGGGGCGGGCGAACTGCGTCTTGATGACCTCCATAAGATGATATTGATGCCCCGCATCAAAACTGGAGGTCACGTCATCAAGGACCATAAACAATGGGGCACCGCTATATAGGGATGCTGCTGCAAGATAGACCGATACGGCCAGAGCGTTGCGATAGCTTTCTGACAATAGCGCCTGCGCTGAGACGTTCTGCTTGGTCCAGAATTCTGCAAGACCAAGGGAAAGCTCTTCCTTTCCGGCCGGCTTGTTTAGAACCGGCTTGACGGGCTGGAACATGATCGCGCCGAACAGGGTCTGGCAGACCGGTTCCACTGCCTTCAGGCGACGGTTGGACGCCCGTGATTCCGCGCCCGCGAACATCTCTTCCGCGTCATCCAGGAATTTTTTGACGTGAGTCAGTTTGCTGATTTGTGTATTGATCGCATCAAGAGAGGAAGCGGCGGCGGCGGCTTCCTTCCAATGAGTTTGCAATCTGCGGGCGGCCTCCGCCGCCGTTGTGACGGCCGCTACCGATGTGGGCAACGTCTTTTCAAGTTCAAGCCGCTCGTTAGTTTCGACGACGGCGGCGGCTTTGGCGCGTTCCAACAGTGTCGCCTGCCAAATCCACAGCTCCTTCAGCTGGACGGCGGACAGGCCTTGGGCGGCAACATGCCTATCCGTTTCCGCAAAAGGTTCAGGCTCACTCGCGAACCTAACCGCTTTTTCGAGAACCACGAAGTTAGTCCATGCCTTGTCCTGCCACTCCTGTGACAGTGTCTGTGTACACATCTCGACGGCCTCGTAATTGGCGAGGTTCATTTTCATCTCGTCAAGCAACGAATGATCCGCCGGTGCCTTGCAAAGCGGGCAGGCGCATTTGTCCGGCCATTCCCCTGTCTGTAGGACGTCACGTCCCGCGCGGTAAAGATGACGCATCAGGACGCCAGACGTCTTTTCCAGCGCGGAATCGCGGCCTTCGGACAGTTTCAGGAGGATGGCATAGTGTTCCTCACCTGGCAGGTTCAGCAACCGTTCCTGCCATGCGGCTTCCCGCTGGATCAGAGCCGCATGCCGCGTCTTTTGCTCGCCGCCTTCAGCCGCATGAATTGCCGTAAGGCAATCATCAACCGAAATGTTTGCAAAGGGCTTGTCCTTGCAATGCGGCGCGAGGATTGCGATTTGGTTGAGCGCCGAGAACGCCCTTGCCTGGGCTGTTTCGTGGTCGGCCTGATCTGCGAGACTGTCTTGCGTCAGGGCCTTGAACGCGGCTTCGGCGGCAACGCGTGCGTTTTTGGCGGCCGTCTCCGCCGCGCCGCGCCGCGTGTTTAGACTGGCCATCTCAAAGTGATTGTTGAATGCCTTGGTATTAGCAAGCGCTTGAAGCTGCTGTCGTAGTGTCGAAAACTGAGCCAGTCCCAGCAGCCCGGAAAAGGCGCGGCCGCGATCAAGTGCCTTGTCATCAATAAAAGTTTGCAAGGTCTTGTGATCCAGAAGGACGAATTCCCGGTTGAGTTCCCCGAGCAAGGCTTCCGCGTCGATGCCGGCCGGTCCTGTGACCGTCCGCATGCCAAGGGCATCGCGCGTTACGGCTATCGTGGTCAGATTTCCGCCGGCGGCCGGCGCCAGTACCAGCGTGATCTTACCGGTATTCTGGGAATGGAAAAGGTTGTTGTAATAGCTGCCGCCAAGTTCGGCGGCCGGCAGATCGTCGAGCTTGCGGATGGCGCCCCGTAGCGCGAACGTCAACGCATCATAGATCGAGCTTTTGCCGACGCCATTCGGCGCGGTAATGGAATTGACGGCGTTTTTAGAGAGTTTCAGGACAAGGGGATCGCCCTCATTGTTTATGCCCCTGAAGCCTTCTATCTCCAACTGTTCCAGAAACCAACCGGTCATGCCTGTTCCTCCGAAACGGCCGCGAGAAGCCCATCCCACACCGCGTCCTTGACAACTTTGCCATCCGCAAGCTGGTTCAGATAGGCGCCCAGAGCTGGGCCCAAATCGGCATTGATTGCCTTTAGCTTCTCTGCCAGCTCGGTCATGTTTGCGTCGAGTGTCTTTGCGTCATCAATCTCAAAAATCTGCTTCACCATGGAATCCCCCTGCCCTGTGGAGATAATGTCGGTAGTGACATATTAACGCAAGGGTTGAGCCGACTCTTTATCACGCAAACGCAAGTACATATGATAACGCGTATTCGCGAGATCGATGATCGGTCAAACCCGTCTTGGTCGATCACCCTTTTTAGAAGGCGCCGCAATGCTCGCAGACGTTTTCGTCGATCGTTATCAGAACAAGGTTCTAGGGACCGCTTTCGAAGAGCGACACCGCCGGTTTTTCGTACAGATGGCCAAGCTCATCGGCGAGCAGGTGTTTGTACGTCGGAGCGGGGGCGAGCGAAGACCCGCTGCCGATACGGCATCAATCTTAGGCGGCTTTGTCTTATGCTCCATACGCGAGGGTAGGTGACGACAGAACGACTGGCGACATTGCTAAACGATATCGGTCTGGATATCTCGAAACGTCAGCTGGCGGGGCTCTTGATTGGGCAGTTGGATGGCTTTGCGGCCGAGGATGCGGCGGTGCTGCATGCTGGCCTGGTGTCATCATCTTACGTGACAGTTGACGACACCGGCGCCCGTCATTCCCATAACCCACAATACAACACATATCGGCGGCCCAAACTTTACCGTCTTCCGCACCACGAAATCGAAATCACGGCTGAACTTCCTGTCGCTTCTTCGCGGCAATTACCAAGACTATGTGCTGAACGACGCGGCTTTCGAATACCTGGAAGAGCGCTATGGCAGTCCACCGTTGCCTGCCGGACTGAGGAGACTTGACCGCAACACTTCTGCAACCAGGTGCCGTTCATGGCGCATCTGGCCGGCAAAGGCGTCGACATCTTCGATCGGCAAGCCATTGGTACGCTTGCCGAAGCCGGGCTCTGGGGTGCTATCCGTCATCATGGGCTGGTGGGTGACATGGTGGTCGTGTCCGACGCCGGCCAGTTCCGCGTCGGCAACCACGCGCTGTGTTGGGTCCACGGCGAGCGTCTTCTGCAAAAGCTTATGCCGGCGACTGCGAAGGAGGAGCGCTGGGTCGCTATCGTGCGCGATCTCGTCTGGCGTTTCTACAAGGCGTTGAAAGCCTATCAGCAGAACCCTTCGCGTCAGTCCGCTCCTGCGTTCCGAAAACGGTTCGATAGGATCTTTAGCCTGCGCACCGGCTATGTGGCACTCGACAAGTTGCTTGAGCGGCTGCATCGCCGTAAAAACGAGCTGCTAAAGGTGCTCGATTACCCGCAAACACCGTTGCACACCACTGCGTCAGAGAATGACCTGCGGACGTTCGTCACCAAACGAAAGATCTCCGGCGGCACCATGAGCCGCGATGGTCGGGTTGCCCGCGACACCATGCTTGGTCTCTTGAAGACCTGCCAGAAACTCAAGCTTTCCTTTTATCACTATCTTGGGGAGCGGCTTGGCCTCGGCGGCGAAGCCATCCCGCAATTGGCAGGCCTTATCGCGGCGAAAGCCTAAGCGCCGCTATCGGCTGCCGGGCTTCGGAAATGGCAGCACGCGCCCGTCCTTGGACCCCACCCCATCCAACGCATGCCGACCGGTCAACCTGACAAGCGTCGGCGAGACGTTCCAGTGCCTCTCGTCGTCGGTATGGATCGTGACGGTTTTACGATTGCGACGGATGACGATACCCGTAATCGTTCTGCCGTCGGGTGCCTCGAACATCACAGCACTGCCGATCTTGATCTGCTGCAATGCCTCGACAGTCCTGTGCTGATGAAGATGGTGGGGCCGCTCGACGATGCGCTCGTTCAACGCCAGCAGTTCGGCCTCATCGAGAGTGTCGATATCGATGTCGGTCATGGCACGGCTCCATCCTGCAATGGCAGTCTTCTTCAGGGACGATCCGGATTATGATAGAAGCTGCTCGGCGAAACAACTGCCTGACAAACCGGCACTGCCACCAAATCTGCCCCACGTACTGAAAAGGGCTCGAGAAATCACTTTAGGAAACCGCCTTATATTTCTGGTAAAACTGTTTACTAACTCTAAACCGAAAAGATATAGGCCCTTACTTCCGTCAGGAGCCGTTAACCATAACCGCCCCTATCACCTCCGATAAGTATCCCTTATCGGAGGTGATATGTACGTTGCACTTGTACGTAGAGAGAAGCGATGGTATCTATGCCCTGAAGCCAATTCGGAGACCCCATGCCCCAGACAAGCTACAAGATCAGCGAAGCCCGAAAGAAGTTCGCAGAAGTCCTAGAGCGCGCCAGTCAGGGGGAGGAAATCGTCATCATGCGCGGAAACCAAGTTTATGCCCGCATCGGTCCAGCGGCCGACGGCGGCAGGCGTCCCTTTGGCCTGCTGCGTCACCGTGGCCTGCCCGACACCCTGTTCGATGCAGTCGACGCAGAGCAGGCCGCGATCGACGCTGGCGATTGGAATGACGATACCGGCGTCTGGCAAGGCAAATCCAACGATAGCGACAGCACGCAATGAAAGTCCTGCTCGACAGCCATGCCGTCTACTGGTGGACGATTGGCAGTGATCGCCTGTCCACAAGGGCACGAGCGCTGATCGAGGACAAGGCAAACGCCATCCTCGTCAGTGCGGTGACGTTCTATGAGCTGGACAACAAGATGCGTCTGAACAAGCTCGACCTCAAGCCACAGGAGCTGCGGGCAGCCGTCACAGAAAGCGGCCTGCAGACCCTGGGCATCAGCGATCTGCATGCCGAGCTTGCAGCCGCGTTCGACTGGGATCACCGCGATCCGTGGGACCGCATTCTCGCCGCCCAGGCGCGGCTCGAGCACTGCACCTTCGTCTCGACGGATCTGGCGTTCGATGCGATCTTGCATGAGCGGGTCTGGTAGGAGGTGTGACAAATGAAGATCTTCGCGGAACCTGTTGAGGCGGCCGAACGGCTTGAGGAACTCATCTCTCTTGCCGAGCGCAACGATGAGGTGATCATCTGCCGGGAAGGAGTACCGATTGCGGTGTTAGTGGCTGTGCGGGAAGATTTCGATCGGAGCAGCGGCAGGCTTTTGGAACTGATGGCTGAAGGAAGACCTGCGGCTGACGGGCAAACTTCTAACCACGATGAATTTTATGATGACAACGGGCTGCCGAAATGAGCATCTCGCTGTCACGTTCGATCGAGAAACGCACCGAGACCTTGGACACGATCGCCGCCGTCCTGCCGA
Organism: uncultured Sphingomonas sp.; assembly: GCA_964658415.1. Lineage (GTDB taxonomy): Bacteria > Pseudomonadota > Alphaproteobacteria > Rhizobiales > Rhizobiaceae > Rhizobium. The sequence continues at coordinate 14,106 of CAZZZI010000100.1, forward strand.
TTGACCGGCGCGATGAACTCGCGGAACTGCTGACCGACCAGGATGTCGAAACGCTACGCCACCTGGTCAACGAGGGCATGGGCGCAAATACGCTGAGGGCACTGACCTCCGATCTTGCCTACCTGCAGGCATGGTCGCTGGCCGCAACCGGCGCTTCCCTCCCCTGGCCAGCGCCCGAGGCCATATTGCTGAAATTCGTTGCCCACCATCTCTGGCAGCCCGAACAGCGCGACATCGATCCTCACCACGGCATGCCAGCCGCTGTCGAGCAGAGCCTGCGCGAGCAACGCTTCCTTCGTTCGTCCGGACCGCATGCACCCGATACGGTGCGCCGGCGACTTGCCAGTTGGTCGACGCTGACGAAATGGCGCGGGCTGACCGGTTTCTTCTCCTCCCCGTCCCTGAAATCCGCGATACGCCTCGCCGTGCGGGCGACGCCGCGGCCAAGGAAACGCAAGAGCGCCAAGGCGGTCACCGGTGACGTCCTTGCGAAACTGCTCGCGACCTGCGACACCAATAGCCTTCGTGATATCCGTGATCGGGCACTCCTGATGGTCGCTTTTGCCTCAGGCGGTCGCCGGCGCAGTGAGATTGCCAGTATGCGTAGGGAGCATCTCTCGGTCGAGCTGCCAATCGCCGTCGAGGGCGGTCCTCCCCTCCCCTCTCTCGCCATCCATTTGGGTCGCACCAAAACGTCGCGCTCCGAGCACGATGAGGTCGTTTATCTGACCGGCCGGCCGGTGGATGCGCTGAATGCCTGGATGACTGCTGCCAGGGTTGAGAGCGGGAGTATTTTTCGGAAGGTCGATCGTTGGGGCAACGTTTCACAGCGGGCGCTGGAGCCGAGTGCAGTCAACCAGATCGTCAAGCAGCGGGCGGCGCTTGCCGGGCTGGAACCGGGGGAGTTTTCGGCGCATGGCTTACGATCAGGGTATCTGACCGAGGCGGCCAATCGTGGCGTCCCCCTTCCCGAGGCCATGGAACAGTCAAGACACCGCTCGGTCCAGCAGGCCTCCAGCTATTACATTAATGCAACGCGTCGCACCGGTCGGGCCGCCAGACTTCTTTGAAGGCGGGATTTTATGTTTCACGCCGCAACCGCGATCTGCCCGATGAAAGCAATGTTGTCGAATCCTCTATGGGATTGCGTAAAGCCATAATGGCTTCGTAGGTTGCCTCAGAAAAACCAGTGGCATCCGTGGCTATTGCTGCAAATGAAAGTGCTGCCATCAAACGGGCCAAGGCAAAATAGGCTGCAGAATCCTCATCTCGTCCTTTGTCCTCTGCCTCAAAGTATCTTTCATCCATTTCGCCGCTTAGCGCGCCGAAATCGAAACCCTCCGGCGGTTCGCCGGCCGCTAACTGAAGGGCAAGTTGGTCATTCTCTAACAAGGCGTACCAGCGGCTCTCTATTCTGCGGGCGCAGGCCCGGAATATTTCTTCGAATAGTCGTCGGGCATAATCGGTATCAGGACTTTGTCGAAAACGCTGGGCGAGATCTTCGTTAACTGTAGATAGACG
>CAZZZI010000101.1:0-15604 GCA_964658415.1 uncultured Sphingomonas sp.
GGAGCCATTTCGGCTGCGCAGCACCGCATCACGTCGCGGGTTGAGTGTCCGAGCGTATTCGGCCGGTGTCAGCCAGCCAAGGCCTGGATGCGGGCGTTGATCGTTGGAATCGCTACGCCAGTTTGAAAGTGCAGACCGGGCATGAGCAAGCGACGAGAACAGCGTTTCATTCAAGAACTCGTCGCGCAGCCGCCCGTTGAAGCTTTCGATAAAAGCATTCTGGATAGGCTTGCCAGGCGCAACGTAATGCCAGTCAATCTTGGTTCTGTCCGCCCATTGCAAGATCGCGTTGCTGGTGAACTCGCTGCCGTTGTCACTGACGATCATCCTCGGCTTGCCGCGCCCCTCGATAATCCGGTCAAGCTCCCGTGCGACGCGAAGACCGGAAAGCGATGTATCCGCAATGAGCGCCAGGCACTCCCTCGTGCAATCATCGACGACGGTCAGAATCCGCAACCTGCGCCCGTCGGTGAACTGATCCGACACGAAGTCCAGCGACCAACGATCATTGGCCGCCATCGGCACCAGCATCGGTGCTCGCGTGCCAATCGCTCGCTTGCGACCGCCGCGCTTGCGCACAGTCAGCTTCTCCTCCCGATAGAGCCGGAAGAGACTCTTGTGGTTCACAACGTGACCCTCTCGCCGGAGCAGCACATACCTGCGGCTCGCCATCGGCGGCGGATTGCTTGACCATCAGCCCATTGATTTCTGAATGTGCACACAAATCATCGCGACGGTCGCTCGAATGGCCAGGGCCAGTATCTTAGCGAGAGATACAATTAAGCCAGTCAATGTAACGCCCAACCACAGCGCCATAAGAAACTCGGCCACCGAAAACACTCCCACCAAGCTCGGCAGGATGATCAGTGCGGGTGTGACGCCTCGCACCCATTGCACACCCCTGCAGCCACTGCCGTCATCGTGGCAGTTCTCCGACCGATTAGTGAACCCGGTACATGCATTTTTGGCGTAAGCGGCATCGCAAGCCGCCGGCAAGCCGCGATGGCTGTCGGCGAACGTTGTGATCGCCTTTTGATCTGCCGCACTGAATAGCGACAGTGTCTGCCGCGAGCGCGCTTCGCTTGACGACAGTCCCCCATCGGACGGTGTGGAGCAGTTATTTCGCTTTTCGACCTGAGGTCCGGCCATCTCCCGCGCCCAATAGACATCGCACCAATGGTTAGTGAGCCAAAGACGACTGGTGTTCTTGCCGGCATCGAATTTCGGCGGCCCAGTGTCTTCAATATCCCTGGATTCATAGGCCACTCGGACAACTGTGGGATCGTCGGCACAATAGCCAAACGGCCACCACTCCGGCAGCATACATGCAGCCTTCAATGCGGCACCCGACGGCAGTTCCTCGTTCCAAACGATGCCGCGATCGGCGACAACCTGATTGAGATGCACAATCGAGCCGAGCGGCAGGAAAATGAAAAGCAGCAGGATGCCTGTTTGGTATACGAATCCTGAGAAAGTCCGGCGTTGATAAGTCCCTTGTTCGCCCAGAGCAACTTTTGGAAGTAAGGGCTCCAAGTCAGTCGCAGGTGACGTTGCCGCTTCCTTATCCGCGCTCTCTTTCCTGACTTTGAGAATGTAATTAGTTCCGACAACGGTGGTTAATGTCAGCAATGTCCCGATGAAAACAATGACGAAGAAACTCGATGTGATCCGGGATTTGGAATCGAGGCCCGGCAGGTCCGATAATCCGAAGCCACCCTGAGTGATCGCCCACATTGATATCGCATAAAGCGCGTTCACGCCCCCGAAAAGCGTGAACAAATGTCCATAGGCTTGCTTGTTCATTCATGGCTCCGAGTTGACCGCCAATAGATTTTCTGACGCTGTCGTGCTCCACTTGTAAGCTCGACTTTATACATTATCCGCGTTCGACCATCGGCTTTATCTGTGTCGGACCCGTAGAATCCAAACAGGCTATCGCTTAATTCCGATTTTTCTCATGTTAGTAAAGTACTAAAATCCTATGTCGAGTATTTCATCTTATCTGCCAATGCGATTTCTAACATTCTCGGTGATTTCCTGAAATGTTATACGATCATCCCCAGAGTTACAACAATCAATTGTGTCGATGGCGGAAGCAAACATCCCCCGCGAACGTCTAAAGGGTCTTGTTTTGGGTCGGCCGTGTAAACATTCAAGAAATGTCGGCACCCCTATCAAGTTGATCTACTTAGGAAAATCGGACACCCGCTAAGGATGTAAAAATAGATTGAAAAAACCCTCGGAAGCTTATACCGTCAAAGGTGTATCAGGCTTGTGGGTCAACAAGACTAATTATAATCCGGTAATTTTCTTCGCGAAACAGGAAAATGTTCGACGAAGAGGGGACTTTATGCGCTTTAAACTTCCAGCCCGCTCCCGTTGCATTGACGGGGGTGATGGCGAAGCTTTGGCCGCCTCGCGGGAGAGAGAGGGAGCACTCTATATGTCCGTGATTGACGACGTCAGGAATTACGAGGCCTGGTTACGGAAGCAATGTGCCGTCGTCGAAGAGGGGCTCCGGAAGAAGCACAATCGAATGACGAGCGGCCCGTTGATGTTTTTCCGGGCCACATGCTTCCGTTTCGCAACCCAGATCGATGCGATTAACGCGGATGATGCCAGAGCGCCGAAGGTGCTTTCGGTAGGTGACGCTCATTTCGAGAACTGGGGAACGTGGCGAGACGCGGAAGGTAGGCTCGTGTGGGGCGTCAATGATTTCGACGAAGCGGCCTTGCTGCCGTACACATATGACCTCGTGCGCCTTGCCGCCAGCTTCGGGTTGGCGGACGGGCTTCCCCTTGAGTTGACTGAATACGTCAATGCGCTCTTGGACGGATATCGGAAAGGCCTTTCGAAGCCCAAAGCGCTGATCGTTACCGACAAGGTTTCGTGGATGCAGGCCCTCATGGCGCGTCCCGCGGCAAAACAGGATCATTTCGAGGCGAGCCTCGATAAGCTGGAGGTGCTGCAGCCGGATATGGTTCCGCCGCAGGTGCGTATTGGGCTGACGGCGGAAATGCCTGCGATGGTCTCCGATATCAGATACGCCGAAAGGCAGCGTGGTGGGGGATCGCTCGGTCGTCCCCGTTATGTTGCCTTCGGAAAGTGGAGGGGCGGGCTCATCGTCCGCGAGAGCAAGGCCATCGTGCCGTCGGCTTGGGCTTGGGCGGGGAAGGGCAACGAGTACGATCGTCTTCTGCTCACCCTGGCTGGCGGCCAGTTCAGATCTTCAGATCCTTTTCTTACTGCACATGACGGCTTCATCGTCAGACGTATTGCGGCAGACTCCAGCAAGATCGATCTGTCATCGATCGACGCTCGAGCCTATAACTCGGATCTCGTCGCCGCGATGGGCCGCGACCTCGCCTCGATTCATATAGCCGACAGTGACCAGCAATCCGCGATAGCCGATCATTTCCATGAGAACGGACGTGATTGGCTGTTGGAAGCAGCCAAAGCTGCGGCGGCGATGGCGCGGGCCGACTTCACCGAATGGTGTGAGCACCACGAGCGCCAGAAAAACGAATAACGGACTTGGGGTGATGCTCCCGCGGCCTCTGCTACGTCCTTCGCATCATCCGATCGCTCAGGAACTCTACTCCATATCTCATAGGTTAGGTTTGATGCGTATATTCGTTGCCTGCCTTCTTATAGGCTTATTATTGCCCGCGTGTGCGACGGCGCCAGTTGAAGAAACAAAAGCCTTCGACAATGCTGTTGTTGCGATCAAGAGTGCTGGAGATTTGCTTCTCGATGCCGTTTCAGCGGCAGAACGCAGAACATACGTTGCGAATTTGAAAATCAAAAAGGGAGCCTACGCATTCTCGGCGACAGATGCCCCTTACCTCGCAACTGTAGGCGATCCTCGCAATGTAGCGGCCTATCGGCAGTCCCTTAATATACTTAAGCAATATTCTTCGCTGCTGTTGAGCCTTGCTCAGGGCGATGACGTCGACAAGGTTCGTGCCAGCTATCTGTCCCTGGCGGGCAGTGTCGCCGCGATCTCGAAGACGGCAGAACTTGTGCCTTATGTTCAGGCATTGTCACCTTTCATTGATGCAGGACTGAAGGCTCAAAGTGCTGCCGAAGCACGCAAAGCTGCGCTTCAAGGCCTTCCCTTGGTACGCGCGCTTTTAGCAGCGTTTCATGATCACGCAGGCGACATGTTCCATGCACTTCTGGCAGGCCGCGCCTACACAAATGCGCCGGCCTCAACCATCGATGCCGACAGAGTTATGGTTTCCAACTTTGTGGTCGTCCTGGAGGGCCTGCAGGCGACGCTTGATCAATTAGAACTCGCCTACAGTCGAAAGAGCAGTCCAGCCACGCTTGCGGCCCTGGTTGCGGCGAGTGCACAACTGGCCGCGAATGTTGAGGTAGCGCGCAAGACGTATATCGCAACAAGAGGGTAATCCAAAAAGGGGGATATCAGGCATGAGTGCTGCCGACGAAGCAGAACAGTCAATCAGCCAGGCACTATCTCAGATCGACGATCGTTTGGCCCAGCAACCATCTAGTGACGAGCAAAGGAAGCTACTTGAGGCAAAGCAGATACTCGCGCTGCAACTCGCGGAAATATCGACGGCTGGGCTTGACGCAGGAGCGAGAGCTGTCAGCGCTGCTGCCGCCCAACTCCAGCAAGTCATTGCCAATGCAAATGGCATAGATCTTGCCGATTACTGGTTCAAACTGCAGGATGCATTGCGTGGTATCGGAATGAAAACCGTTCCGTCCCCGTTGCCGAATGAGGATGCATCTCGGACCGGTCTGACGGCAGATCAGATCGCGGACGCCATGAAGAAGATCGCGGCAGTCGAAAGCGTCACCCCATCTCTCTCAGCGCCCGCCCGACAAGCCCTCGACTCAGCTTATGAATTTCTGACGACCGCCTTCAGATGCATAGCCCAAGGTAGTTCTGCCGACGCGGCCGCTGCGGTTACGGAGGCGCTGCAACAGTTACAAGGGGCGGTGGACCTGGGCGCCGCTGGTGTCGATCCGATCCGGCAAATTCTCGGTGGTACCGTCGGAGAGGATCTGAACAAGTCACCGCCGGTGGCGAACATTTCGGCGTTTAGCTCCTCTTCCGGAGCTTTGAACGTAAACCAACCTAATCGAGATCTATCCTTATTACATCCGATGATGCGCGATCGCGCGCAAAAGGTGTTGGCTGCATGCGCCCAGCAACAGCTCCCGTTTCGGATCTTTGAGGCATGGCGCGCTCCAGAGCGTCAGCAATTTCTCTATGAACAGGGCCGGTCCCGTCCCGGCGGAATTGTGACGTATGCCCGGGCATGGGAGTCCTATCATCAATATGGGCTCGCAGCCGATTTTGTACTCTACAACGATGGACAGGCCAACCCCTGGAGTTGGGACGACGCTGGCGCGAAGAAGTCTCTTTGGGATAGCCTGCATAAGATTGGAAAAAGTCTTGATCTCGAACCGCTGGGGTTCGAAAGACCTCATCTTCAGGTCGCGGGCCTGAAGATTGGAGACCTAGAAGCCGGTGTGATCCCTGACGGCGGCGATCAATCATGGCTAACAAACTTTGAAGCCGCGGTAAGCAGATGGAGCGGTTCTCCTCCGGCGCCGAATCTCGGCACCCGGACTGATGTCAGCCAGCCAAGACCGCCTCTAATTGGCAGTCCTAGTCTCGGTTGGTCAAAGTGCCCAACGGTCGGCGTTTCGGATTGGCATTCCCAGTTTGATGGTCAACAATGGCGTTTTGATCAGAACGGCGTCTACCTGCCATCCTCCTCGGAGCCTGTCCGCTCGCCGGGTGCTCCTATCACCGTTCAAGCAATTCTCGCAATCTACGGCAGCCAGATCTGCAAATCATCAATTGTACATGGCGTGCCGCCTGAACTAATCGTCATGACGATCGGCGCGGAGACAGGCATCTACCGCAGTGTCGATTTCACTGGACCAAAGACGTTTCGCTGGGAGCCGGCAGTGCTCGTGACTGATGTAATGCCACATACATATGGAGATTATAGCGCCGGACCGATGCAGACATTGGCGACGACGGCTCGGGAAATTATCCAAGATCTCGGCCTTTCCTATAAGCCGATGCAGATTGCGCCGTATTATGACAATCAGCCCGATCCTGAGCCCGCGGCCAATCCCCTCTACGACGGGGCAGTAAATATCGACCTCGGCACGGCCGAGATCCGTAGCCGTCTAAGGACAAGCGGATTTGATCCGGTGTTGGTTGCTGCCTGCTTCAACGCGGGGGGTCTTTATTCGACAACCGCCAACGACTGGCATTTGCGATCTCAAGGAGACCACATCAATCGCGCTATTCAATGGTTTGGTGACGCGTGTTTTGTTCTATCTTCGCTTAGGGCAGTTTGAACGTGTGATGGATGATGACCGACAGCAGGGAGAGGGATGCCTTGCGATTGCGCAGATCGTTGTGGGAGGATGGAAATGGCCAACGCGTTAACAGGGAATTGGACAGATATCGTGACCATCTTGGGTGCCGCAAGTGGGCTCGGTACCGCTGCGATGGGCTTGGTCGATACCAGTAAAGCATTCTGGGGCGGTCCATCAAACTTTGGATTTGGATTTGTAGTCGCAGCGCTCGACCCGTTTCTGGCGCCGATCGTAAACAACGCACCAGGTTTTGGTAAGGCTCAAGTCCTGCGAACACTTAGAGCCAATTGGTTGAATGGTGTCGATAAGGCAGAACAAAAAGCCAAGGCCAAGTCGCTGATTCATCTCGGACTGACGACCGGAAACGCACAGGGCCTCGCCAATGCCGCCGGAGTCAACGCCGGCAAACTGCAATCCTTGGCGCAAAATACCGCAGACGGCCAAGACGTTACCCAGGACGAAATCAATGTTTTGGGCCAATTTGATGCCGTGTTGAGTGCCGCGCTCGATGCCGCCTACGAGCGAGGCGACCAGAAGTACCGCAACGCTACCAAATTTCTCTCAATGGTCGTTGCCACGGTATTGGGAGGTGTCGGCGGCTGGGTCGTGTTCGGGAGCAAGGATTCCGCAGACATTCTCGTCTGCCTGTTGCTGGGCGTTGTGGCAGCGCCCGTGGCGCCTGTTGCGAAGGACCTTGCAAGCAACCTTCATGCAGCACTCGGGGCTGTAAGAACCTTGAAAGGTTGAGATGAATGACCTTTTTTCTCAGCTTTCGCACCCGGTCGGTTGGGGGCGCAGTCAATCCCAACCCTCAGCTCTACGAGGGTCTTGGAGATCGTACGCAGCCGGGATGGAAGGTCGTCCAGCCTGCCCAATTGCGGGCAAAATTCACGGGAAAGTCCGTATTGTTTGTTGCTCACGGCTTCAACGTCACTCAGGCATACGGCACCGTGTCACTTGGATTGCTGGATCACTACATGGCTCTCACCGGCGACCGCATGTTCGTCGGAGTGCTTTGGCCGGGTGACAGTGTCATTCCTGTCATCGATTATCCATTCGAAGGGAGCGTTGCAATCGACTGCGGACAGCGGCTGGCCGCTTTCTGCGATGAGTTCTGCCGCAACGCACAAGACATATCCTTCGCCTCCCATAGTCTCGGCGCACGGCTTGTTCTGGAGGCCGTCTCGGCCGTCGATCGAAAGGCCAGCACTGTCTGTCTGACCGCCGCAGCCATCAACCGCGATTGCTTGACCACCCAATATGCAAAAGCGTCGAAGAAATGTGACAGAATCTCAATTCTTGCGTCGCGTGAAGATAGTGTCCTAAAGCTTGCGTTCCCTGTTGGTGATCCTCTTTCGCTTCTACTTGATCCGGACCACGGGCTCTTCCAAAGCGCACTCGGGACAAGGGGGCCAGCTCTACCGGCGCCGGTGCAGGTGCGTCCCCATTGGCAGATTAGTGATACGGAACAAACCAATGGTGACTACGATCACGGAGATTATCTGCCGCCTAAAACGCCGGACAAATGGCCACGCGTCGCAGATTTCATCAAACGGGCTTTTCTTGACCAAACCCAAATCTGGCCGCAGTAGTTTGAGAGGCGACGCGGGAGCCGCCGCGATCCGAATGCTCCGTCCGACCAACTTTTGAAAGACTCAAGCTCTTGACGGGCTTGTCGCAAAATTTTTAGGCGTGGATTTTCATTCCTCATGCGCCAGTGCCATCAGCCAAAAAGTTCTGTTGACCGGTCGTTCGTGCGCCGAGGTCGCTTCCATTTCCGAAAACATCCGTCGAATTGAAAATCTCCATGTGCCTTTGTCGAAGTCGGGTGCAGCGGTGCAAGCGACGGAGATCGTCAGTGGCGTCGCACGGCTGCGGGGTGCAATCCCCTCGGCCAAGGCGCAGGGCATTCGCCAGCAATTGCCGGGCCTATCCAGTGGTATGGGTGTCATGGAAACCGTCTTCGACCACCACACTCCGCTGCAGGGACCACCTCCGATACGACCCCGTTCAGCCGGCAATCCGTTCGACCGCTCTGAATACTTGGCGCGACTGCGGTGAGGCGTTTGGATGTCGGCGATTCCGAGTTGCAATTGATAGTAGTTAGGATAACTGTAGCGGGAACTGAAATTCACATAACTCGGAATTATGTAAAGCCGTAACAGGCCCTTGAGTGACTACCACAGTCATGTGGTGTAAAATTTAGCAGCACTTTTGGTGGCAAAGAAGTCGTGGGCTTGGAAGCGACGGTTTAACTCCGTTCAAATTCAATCGTTCGGTGTCAATTTCTTGTGGCGCGTCACTCCCGGGATGGCCTATAGGAACTGCGACCATCCGGCTTTGCCTTGGGCCTTTGCTCGTCGCTCTAAGTCCCTATACCTTGCATAGCACCAGGGATGATTTCACGCACCATGTTTGCCTGCAGGAAAAATAGTGACTAAGACCCAGAGTTTATCGTCCGACATCTATGCCATTGCCGATATTCATGGACGCGCCGACCTTCTTGAGGCCATGCTTGGCTGCATCGCAGCTGCCTCGGATGATCATCAATCCAAGCCTGTCGTGATCTTTCTGGGCGATCTGATCGACCGAGGCCCAGACAGTCCGAAGGTACTTGATCAGGTTTGTTCGACACTCGATCTCTACCCGGGCTCCCGGCTCATTCTCGGCAATCATGATTTTTACCTGCGTGAGCTCCTTCGCGGTACTCTCACCCAGGAGGACGCCGTCAACTGGATGGATTGGGGAGGCGTTGCGACAGTGAGCGCCTATTCCAGTTGTCCGGTGCCAGATTTTGAGAACATCGCCGCCGATATCCGCCGCGTCTTCCCACATCATGTGGACTTGCTGGAAAACGCGCTGACATTCAAAGAAATGGGGCGCTTCTGCTTTGTTCACGCTGGAATACGTCCCGGCATTCTGCTCGCCAAACAGGACGAATACGACTTGCGCTGGATCAGGACGGGCTTCCTCGACCACATGGACGTCTTTGGTCATGTCGTTTTGCATGGTCACACGATCACGAAGTCGCTGCGGCCTGAAGTTTACGCAAATCGCATAGCTTTGGACACCGGCGCGTATCGGACTGGACGGCTGAGCGCGGCAGTGATCAGGCAAGATGCGCTTTCACACTTCGTATGCACCGAACTGACCGACACCGGTGCGATCCACGTCGGTGAGTGGCAGCCCGGTTAATGGATAGGGGAGACCAATTTTCCGCGGTTGCTTTTGGAATGGGTCGATTGGTGTCGGCATGTTACATGTGGAGGGAAGGCGAGTTTGCCGCCTTCCCTTATATTTACTGACGCTTTTTGCGCCAGGGCGCATTCTTCTGCCAGTCGCCGGCCATAATGCTGCCGTAGGGGATCACCTCGTCAACCACCTCAGCCAGGCCGAAGTGCTCAATTTGTGCCCGCACGTTCGCAGCGCTCTTGTAGGCACTCGGTAGTTCCGACACATCCGCGAAACCGGAGAAGAACCGCGCGTCCAGACCACTTGTCTCCTTCGCAAGAATAGCTGCGATGTTGTTCGGGCTGAGCCCCCGCGAATCGGCACCATATTCCGCAGACAACTGCCTCATATGCGCGCTGCGCGAGAAGTTGCGGCCGGCACCATGGGGCGAGAAGCCGAGACCATTTGCAGCGTTTGTGCCGCGAACGATCAGGATCGGCTCCGCCATGTTGAGCGGAATGATGGTCAGATCGGTCGCATCGTCAGCCCATTTGTCAAAGGCGGGCGTCGCGCCCTTCCCATGGTAGAACAACCCGTCCGACTTGCGGAAAACAAAATTATGTTCGTTCCAGAAGCGATCCGCGACCTTGGTTGAGAGCTTCTCTGCCGCCATGTCGTGAAGGACATAGTGGTTTTCCTTCGTCCACTGGCGGATGGTCTGCAGCGCCGACCAATAGAGGTCGCCTTCCGCGGTGTCTGCCGGGATCCAGGCATTTTCCCGATGAGTCTCTGGCGAGATCTGCTCCCTCAATCGGTTGGCGACCTTCATGCCCTTGTCGTAGAGCCGGGCACCCGGTGCTCGCGATCCGTGATGGGTCACAAGTACCGTTTCGCCGGTCGACTTCATCGTTCCGACATAGGCAAAATGATTGCCGTCGCCCTGGGTCGCGAATTGTTCAATGCTAACACTCAGAGCGCCGTCTCGCAGATACGGGTTCTGCTCGAAGGCGGAGAGTGTTGCCTCGGAAGGCTTTAGCTGGCCTCCGCGCGGACGACCGCCGGGACCGAAATGCGTCACGGCATGCACGGCGTCCAGCAGCGACTTCGGGTCTGCGCCGGGAAAGATCGAGATCGCCATGGAGCAGCAGATATCGGCCGAATGCATGCCCGGATGGATCGCGTCGGATGCCACCACGCCGCCAACCGGGATCGTACCGACAGGACCCGCCGGGCAGGCGTCGGGCATGATCGCCGCGGCCCGAACGACCGGCGTGCGCACCAGCGCGCGCATCGTCGCATTGACCTTCTCGACATTGTCCTGTTCGAAGGCGTTCTCAGCGCGGATGTTGGAATAGATCTCGACATCGTTATCTGCCCTCAAGGCTAGAGCTGGCCCCGGCTCGAATGCCTTCGCCGCTTCCAGGGCATCTGTCACCGAGCCACCCTTGCTCAAAACTGTGTTTGCCGCCTCAAGTGCCGGGCGAAACCACTTCCCCTGGCTAATGCCGGCATCGATCAAATCCTGTCCGCTCATTACTGTTGTCATTGTCTTTTCTGCGTCTGCAGTCCTTCTTGTTCCGTAGCTATTCATCACTTCACCTTGGGCGACAAACATTAGTGGAGATCCATCGCGCCGGACGCATTCCATGGTCATGGCGCTATGCGGCCCCTGTTGCCACGACGGCATTCGCCCAGGGCCTTCTTCATCATTCCGGCGACAAGATGTGGCAGGACAATTTACTGAGCTACGCGCTCCATCGAAGCGCGGGATGGCTTGAACATCCGACCTGCCCACCAAAAATCCGGCGGGCCGCTCTTTCCCTGTAGTCCTGCCGGCATTCGCCGAGTTATTCCGCCCCTGTGGAACAGGGATATTGTATGCCATGCAGCGGCGACGAGGATGGACGAAACCGGATGGCCCCGCTCGTGCCAGAGAGCGTATGCCCAGGAGGAGTCGAACCTGCCAGACCATCCAACTGTGGTGCCTGTAGTTCCGTCCGGCATTCGCCGCTGCATTTGGCCATGGCGACCAGTATTGAAGAAACGACCTGCTGGTCCTCCTCTAGGGATCGCCAGCAGGGCGGGGTTCGAACCCGCTTCCCGAAGGGTAACCAATGTAGTTTCCTCCGCATTCGCCATGTCATTCCATTCGTCCGTGACGACGAGGTCTGGTGAAACGTCCTGCTCTATCCGCTGAGCTACGCGTCTATAAAGGGAGGACACGACGGGATTCGAACCCGCGACCTGGAGATTAACGATCTGTAGTTTCATCCGGCATTCGTCACGGCTCCCGCGCCGTTCACGGCGGCGCGGGGGTATTGCTTTGTGGAACCGGTCAGAGCTCAATCGCCTCGATGGCCTCTACCCAGCCAGCCGATCCGTTCCTATTGGCCGCGAAAGCGGTGATGACCCCATAAACGGCATCCGAGAACCCGCCGATGTTGAGCACGTCCTCTCGCGTTACCGCCTGTGTCGAGGCGTGGGGCTGGATATCGAGACAAACCAGCTTTGCAGCCGGACTGTATTTCTTGATCCTTGCCCATTCCGTCATCACAGCAGTCGGCTGGCCACCCCTGCGCGCGTCCACCCAGGACTCGTTGTCCGAGATGAACACCACGAGATCAACCTTGGCCTTCTCGTTTGCGAGCCTCTTCAGCGGTGCGGAGCAATTCGTTCCGCCACCGCCGATTTTTGCCAGCTTGTCGGCATTGGTCATCACCGAATCTCGCCGATTGAGACTGACGTTCACCACGTCATTCTCGAACGGCAACACCCGCGCCTTTGGATTGCGCTGCAGAAACGCCGCGGTCATCAGGCCGGCGACATCGATACAGCGGACCGAGGACGTCGCGCCCTTGCGGTAACCGGTCACTGGCGAGCCCATGGAACCCGAAACGTCGGGGCACAGCACCACATTGCCCGTCAGGGACGGCACATTGGAGACGGCGATATCCATCGCATCCTGCAGCGCATCCCGCACGACATCCGGAACCTGGCCATCGACCATCTTCCACGCCATCATCACCTGATAGGGGAAGACCTTCGCCTTGCGGATTTCCTCTGGATCGGCAAGCCGGGCCGCCAGCGCCTCGGCAAAACCCTCGACCTCGAACACACGGTTGCGGGCGAAAGTGTTGAGGCTCTGCCGCACCATCTGCCAGCTGCCCCTGCGGGCGATCTCGACCCAATGCGTCCGCGTCAGCTGCAGCGAGGTCAGCATCTGGAACGGCACGTCCGGCACCGGCACCGTCTGGTCACGTCGGAACGCTTCCAATGCCTTGACGAGATCCGGCAGCGCAGAGTAGTCGTGCGGTTTACCGATTGCCCAGGCATAGAGGGCTTTGCGCTCTTCCGTGGCCGGCTTAGGATGGACCATGCGGATGACATCGGCAAGGGATGGGTCGTTTCCTACCATCGCACGAAGGATCTGCTCTGTGCTCGCCCGTTCAAGCCACGCCTGCACCGACTTCTTCGGCCGTGTGCCCAGCGACTTACGGCCGGTAGCGCCAGAGCGCATGACTTGCACGAAGCCACGCAGCATCTTGCCGCTCTTCACCACCCGCGGGAACGCGCTGGCAAAAGCCTCGCTCTGAAGGCTAGAGAGCATGGCGAGCAGCGTCACCGGCATGTCCTTCATGTGACCTCGCTCAGCCGCATAGACCGCCACCTTCGCGAGAAACTCCGGCTCGACCTGGAGGGCAAGCTCCTTTACCGCGTCAAGCTGTTCGGCTCCCTCTGCATAGAAGGTGCCGTTGAACGTCCCGGTCAGAGCATACTGCGCGAGCGCCTCACGCGGCGTCAGCCGATAGGCCGGCGCACCTGCATGATTTTTTGTGTCAGTTCCAGGAAGCAGTTTTCCGAGGTAAGTTTTGAAGATTGCCTTATTCACCATAACGGCACTCCTTTTTGTTGGTTCGTGCCAGCTACAATTCAAGTTGCGTGCCAGTTCTGGGAAATCAATTCGATACGCTGGCAATTTTGCTTCAATTATCTGTTTTTATGGACGATTTTTTCACGCCATCGGCGCCAATCGTGAATTGCTAAAAATCACGGCCCTGATTATATTATCTCAAGAGATAGAGATTTATAATTTTGGATAGCACATGAAGCGCCGCGTCGCCATCAGCATGTTGGGAACCACTCTCGATGCGGGGAAGTGGGAAAATCGCTGGAGCCGATGGCGGCCCAATGTCGCGCTTTGTCAACAGTCGGGCATGTTCATCGACCGGCTGGAACTGATCCATGACAACCACTCGCAAGCGCTTTGTCACCGCGTCGTCGCCGACATCGGGACAGTCGCGCCGGCCACGGAGGTGCGCAGCAACGTCATCGACTTCCGAGATCCCTGGGATTTTTCGGAGGTCTACACCAATCTCAGAGACTTTGCCCGCGGCTACAGCTTCGACCCGGAAACGGAGGATTATCTTGTCAACATCACCACAGGCACCCATGTGGCGCAGATCTGCTGGTTCTTGCTGACCGAAGCCCGCATAATTCCTGGTCAGCTACTGCAGCTCTCGCCGCCTCGCGATCGTGAGCCAGAGCAGGACTTCGCCGGCTCGCACCGGATCATCGACCTCGACCTGTCGCGCTATGACGAGATCGCCAAACGCTTTGCGTCCGAGCGGGAAGACGCCGCCTCCTTTCTGAAGTCCGGGATCTCGACCCGCAATGCCGCCTTCAACAGAATGATCGACGAGATCGAGAGAGTGGTGATCCGTTCGACGGCGCCCGTTCTTCTGACCGGGCCGACCGGCGCCGGCAAGTCGCAACTCGCCCGCCGGATTTATGAGCTAAAAAAGAGCCAGCGAAAAATCAGCGGTCCCTTCGTGGAAGTCAATTGTGCAACCCTTCGCGGCGACCAGGCTATGTCCACCCTGTTCGGCCACGTGAAGGGCGCGTTTACTGGCGCCGCAGGCGAACGTGCCGGCTTGCTTAAGTCCGCCGACAAGGGCGCGTTGTTCCTCGATGAAATTGGTGAACTCGGCCTTGATGAACAGGCCATGTGCCTGCGGGCAATCGAGGAAAAGAGGTTCCTGCCCGTAGGCGCCGATCGTGAGGCTTCTGCTGACTTTCAACTGCTTGCCGGCACCAATCGCGACCTCGGTGAAGATGTCCGCAAGGGGAGGTTTCGCGAAGATCTCTATGCCCGGCTCAACCTCTGGACCTTCCAACTACCGGCCCTGCGCGAACGCAAGGAGGACATAGAGCCCAATCTCGACTTCGAACTCAGGCGCTATCTCGAACGCGAAGGCGAAAATGTTACCTTTAACAAGGAAGCCCGCGATCGGTATCTTGCGTTCGCCACCGGCCCGCAAGCCATCTGGAGCGCCAACTTCCGTGATCTGTCGGCCTCGGTTACCCGCATGGCGACGCTCGCACCTCATGGGCGCATCACCACCGATGTTGTCGACGATGAAGTTCGACGGCTGAATTCGTTTTGGCGCAGCTCAAATGAAGACGAGACGCCAAATGCGATCATAGAAGAGCTGCTAGGCGTCGAAGCAACCACTCGCCTCGATCGATTTGACGTAGCGCAACTTGCGACTGTCCTTCAATCCTGCCGAGAAAATCCTACAGCCAGCGCTGCCGGCAGAGCCCTGTTCGCGAACTCGCGACTGGAGAAGAAGAGCAGCAACGATGCCGATCGTTTGACCAAATATCTTGCTCGCTTCGGGCTCAGATTCGAGGATATTAGAGTAAAAATCCAACCTTCTATTCCTCTATGCCGACAACGATTTTCTTCGAGAGAGGATGCGATCCGCGGCGAAATATGACCAAGCTGATGAGGATAAGCGCAGCATAATCGGCAAATTTAAAGGCCGATACTTGCGCGACAATTCGGAAGTGCATGTGGCGGACAGGAACTATGATGTGAGGGTAGTGGACACCTCCGACGCTGTTGCCGTGGCCACTCTCTTTGATGAGTTCGTAGAGCGGACGCTTGTACCGTCGCGGAACCACTGATTTTGGCCGCACCATACAAAGTCGGTTATAAAATCCGAGCCATCATGCCAGATGATCTTCAAAATATCCGATCTGCGCCCGCTGAAGACGAAGA
>CAZZZI010000102.1:0-15448 GCA_964658415.1 uncultured Sphingomonas sp.
TTTTAACGGGAGCAGTGAATTTCGAAGGATGTTGGATGGGGTGTTCACAGCCTAAAGAATTTGAATATCGTCTATCGATGCCTCGACCAAACGGATGATCTGCCGTTAGACGCTGATGCTTTCATGCTCTCATTGTATAAACACGTCCTCCGTCCAAGGTCGAAGGCTGCATGAGATGTGCGGGGGTGCCTATCCTACGCTCGGATTCGATCCGCGAGACTAGAGACGACATCTGTGCAGCGATATGCGCCCTTAAACTCACGGAAATATTGTCAAACTCGGGCTTCGTTCGGAACAAACAGGTGGAACGTTGCGAACGATCCCCCTTGCATGGTGACCCTGTCACGTTGTGATTCGCCAAAATCTTTTGACCGTAAGGTTGTGTTGAGCCAACACGGAAAAAAAGGTGCTCATTTCGAGGGCTGAAAAAAGGATCCAGCCTTCTCTCAAGCCCCTGATAATAAACAGTAGTTTTGGTTCTTCCGACTCTTCGCTTTTTCGATGATCAAATTTTGGTTGCCGTGCCACGAGAATCGCTGCTTAGTGCAAGCATCGGCGCAATGGCGGTTTTTCGCTTGGCAACGCTATTTACGTTAATCGGGTTCTTAGATGGCACAGATCATTGGCAACATCGCGCCTGCGGACGAAAGTCTGATGGGGCTCATAGAACGGCATTCCGATACGTTGTCGAGTCAGTTGCAGGCTCATCATTTGAGCGTCTTTCCGCCGCACGCGGAAAAGACAATCCGCTACTTCCAACCCGCCGAGGCTGCAAGGTTCATTGGCGTCAAGGAGGTCTACCTGCGAACACTTGCGAACGATCTCGCCGGAGAACTCGACGTCAGCACAGGCCCGGCAGGACGAAGATCCTATTCCGCCGTGGATATGCATAAAATCCGCAATCATCTGGATAAGGTCGGACGCGGTAGTCGGAGATATCTTCCACATCGACGCGACGACGAGGAGCTTCAGGTCATTTCGGTGATGAACTTCAAGGGAGGGTCTGGCAAGACCACAACCGCCGCTCATCTGGCGCAATATCTGTCATTGCGAGGCTATCGTGTGCTTGCAATCGACCTTGATCCGCAAGCGAGTTTGTCCACCCTCCTGGGCGTACAGCCCGAAACCGATGTCGGTGAGGGCGAAACTCTCTACGGGGCGCTGCGCTACGAGTCCCCTCGCCCAATGCAGGAGATCGTCCGAGGTACCTATATTCCTGATCTTCACCTCGTACCCGGCAATCTCGAACTCATGGAATTCGAGCATGATACGCCTCGCGCCCTTATGAAACGCAAACCTGGCGATGTCATGTTTTTCCAGCGCATGAAGGCTGCGCTAGCCTCCGTCAGGAATAACTACGATGTGGTCGTCGTCGACTGCCCCCCTCAGCTCGGCTATCTCACACTGTCTGCGATCGCAGCTGCGACGTCCCTGCTGATCACTGTCCATCCGCAGATGCTGGACGTGATGTCGATGAATCAGTTTCTTTCGATGATGTCAGATCTGCTGCGTGAGATCGCAGGACACGGGGCTGAATTCGACTACAAGTGGATGCGTTATCTTATAACACGCTTTGAACCGAGCGATGGGCCTCAGAACCAGATGGTGGGTTATCTTCGCGCCATGTTTGCCGACAACGTCCTCATCCATCCCATGCTGAAGACAACGGCGGTCTCGGATGCAGGTCTCACAAACCAAACGCTGTTCGAAGTGGAGCGTGGCGCGTTCACCCGCGCCACCTACGATCGGGCGATGGAGTCCATGAACAATGTCAATGGTGAGATCGAGTCTCTCATCAGGAAAGCCTGGGGACGAGACGCATGAGCCGTAAAGACATTCTCCCGATACCGCAGAATCTTGGTCGCGTGGAGAGCAGGCGGCAGGCTAAACCGCGAACCCTGCCGCTGATGCCAGAGGCAGAGGATCGGCTATCGTTAGTGGAGCCGCCCAGGGCAGAAAACAAGATCGTCAAACAGGTTGGATCAACATTCGAGCTCGAGCGAGAACGTCAGGCCCGTGCGGACGATATTGAGAGGCGCCTGAGCGCCGGACACGCAGTCATTGACATCGATACCGACATGATCGACCCATCTTTTCTGCAGGACAGGATGCCAGGCGACCTTGACGGACTTCTTGCCTCGATCCGAGAGCAGGGGCAGCAGGTCCCTATTCTCGTACGCCCTCATCCCGAAAATCCAGGGCGCTATCAAGTCGCGTTTGGCCATCGGCGCCTTCGCGCGGTGACGGAGCTCGGCCTGAGGGTCAAGGCAATTGTCCGCGAGCTTAGTGACGAACAACTTGTCGTTGCGCAGGGGCAAGAAAACAATGAGCGTCAGGATCTTACCTATATTGAAAAGGCGAGATTTGCCGATCGGTTGAAGACCAGGTTTTCGCGAGATGTCATCATGTCAGCACTCTCCGTCCAGAAAGGAGATCTGTCCATTATGCTGTCGGTGGTCGCCAAGATTCCGATCGAACTGGTTGATGCGATCGGTCCTGCACCCGGCATCGGGAGGCGGAGTTGGATGGAATTTGCAGACTACCTAACCGTTGGAAACAACTTGGATAAAGCGATCGACTTGAGCGAGAGCCCCGAGGTTCAATCTCTGCCTTCGGACGAGCGGTTCAAGGCATTGGTCAGGCGACTAAAGCCTCAGGTCGAGCGACAAGCTGCCGAGCCGTGGTCCAGCCCCGATGGGTACCGCCTGGGACAACTCAAACACAGCAAAACCACGCTGGAAATCTCGGTAAACAGGAAAGAAGCGCCAGATTTTGCGGCGTTCATTCTCAACAACCTGCCGGCCCTCTTCGATGAGTTCAAATCGAAAAGTGCCGAAAATCAACGTAACGGAGAGTAGACCGGAAAAGGAAAAGGCCCCCAAAACGTTACCGTCATGGAAGCCCCTTCTGTAGTCCGCAAACGCAGAATCGCACTTCCCTGAATCACAGTCAAGAGTGTTGGCATCGTTTTGGTGAGCGGATTTCTTTTGCCTATCGAAAGGTGAAAGACAATGCAGAATGAAAGTGTAGCGACGCCCTTCGGGCAGCGGTCGGTTACGCTCGCGCTGATTAGAAAGCAGATGGACGTCCCCGAGATCAGCCCTGGCAAGGTCGCTGATAAGTGGAAAGTGTTCAGGGATGTTGCGGCGGCAAAGGTGAGCCTTGGCCTCCAGTCCAGCAGCCTGGCTTTGCTCGATGCTCTTCTGAGCTTCTATCCTGACAACGAGCTGCGTCAGGACCGTTCCCTCATCGTTTTTCCGTCTAACGTCCAGCTTGCGCTACGTGCCCACCAAATGGCCGATGCCACCATTCGCCGTCACTTGGCGGCACTCGTTGAGGCGGGTCTCATTATCCGTAGGGATAGCGCGAACGGAAAACGGTATGCACGAAAGGATAGATCTGGCGGTATACAGTCCGCTTTCGGCTTCGACCTCTCCCCCTTGCTTGCGCGCGCCGAAGAATTCAGGCGAATGGCCGAAGAGGCCATCGCGCAACGCGAAAGCCTAAGGCAGGCAAAGGCTGATCTTACGATCTGCCGGCGCAATGTCCGAAAGCTCATTACTGCGGCCCTTGAGGAAGGAGCCGAGGGCAATTGGGCTGAGCTGGAAGATGTCTACTCGCGAATTGTTCAAAAACTCCCCCGGTCGGCCAACCTCGCTAGCGTCGTCATCGCGTTAAATGCGCTGCGGATTCTTGAGGGGGATGTCGTCAAGTGTTTGGATCAACTTACCTTTGTCACAAATACGAACGGCAATGGCCGTCAGAATGAGCGGCACATACAGAATTCAGAATCTGAATCCCTAAATGAATTTGAACATCGCTCCGAAAAAATGCCCGAGCTAAAAATACGGTTGGACGTCAACGTCACGGGGGTTCAGCCTAGGGCCTTCCCGCTTGGCATGATATTGCGAGCGTGCCCTTCGATCTTGGATTACAGCCGTGGTGAGGCCGTGTCCTGCTGGCGGGATCTCATGACGGCAGCCGTGGTCGTGAGATCGATGTTGGGGGTGAGCGCATCCGCCTACGAGGCCGCGTGCGACGTGATGGGCCCTGAAAATGCTGCGACGGCTATTGCATGCATTCTAGAACGCATCAGATTTATCACTTCACCAGGCGGCTACTTACGTGATTTGACGCAGCGTGCGGAACGCGGCGAATTTTCTCTCGGTCCGATGATAATGGCACTTCTAAGAGCAAATGGTGGCGAGGCAATGCGTGTTGGGTAAAGTTTGCCGCGGCAAACTTTGCAGGGAAGAAGCGAGGATGAGTTTGCCGCGGCAAACTTTCCTGGAAACCAGACCGCATCCTATCGTTCTCATATACCTTCTAAGGGGTATATCAGGCAGATAGCATCTTCACGCAATACCGTTCCTCATACTATCACCATGACAAGGCTCGCCATCTTTACCGTCTTGTCGAGGACCACGCCGACGACCGAAGTTTCTCTAGGCTTGAAGCGCTTGACGCGGGAAGACGACGGCGACGGATAGGGGGGAGTATGGGATCATCACCACTAGCTGTTGTCGGTCAAGAGATCATGGGGGAAATGGCCTATGGGGACCGGCCTTCCGCCGATAGTCTCGCTGCAATCGCAGGCGGGGCGCCGTCGTAAGAATCCATTGATGCGACATCGAACTTATTCTACGCCCTACTCCATGTCGTGCTCACAGAGGCCGTGTACGCTACGCCAGCGATGTGACCGATCGCGATTGGAGCGCGAGCGAGCTTTTTATGCCCGGGCAGCTGGGCTGAAGACGCGCAGCGTCCATTTAGACGATGATGGAAGCACGTTTTCGCCGATCCAAGTGCCGGCCCAGTTCACCCTGCCGAGTGCCAAAATACAAAGTTAAGCTTCACCAGTCATTTTGCACGGTCCAGCTCATGCCAGGCACCTCACCCCTCGATATTTGCGCCCCTCCGGAATTCCGGGGGCAAATCGAGGAGTAACCATCCCGACGAGACGCTAGAAAGACCCGATGTACATCCCGAAAATATAGATCGTAGGGTTTTCCGGTCCGACGTCAACCGCATCAGAGACCCCTCGCCCAGTGCAAAACGATGCCTCGGAGTCATATCCACGCTATGCCGGGCCTGCGTTATGGAGAGGATGGATCCTTCTGCCATCGGCCTGGAACGGCCTGGGATGCCCGGTTCTGCGGTATACGCGGTGAGCTTCCCATCTCGCCCTCAGGCTCGAGAGACCGCAATGATGGGCAGTGCCGGTCACTCTTGCCATAACAGCGCTCGTCCTCTCGTTAGATCTTCGACGAAGGCTGGCTAAGCGTAGACCTTTTTGCCCGGTCGTGTTCCGCCGCGATCGGTCGCGTTCGCGGCGGGGACCGACGTGCTGGATGTGTGACCTGGACTCGTCGGGGGCCGCTCCCGTAACCTGCTCAGCAACCCAGCGGATGATCTGCACGCCGGCTACCGCACATTCTCAAAGCGACTGTCGACTGCGCCGCCCACTCCGGACGCTAGGCCGTCCTGCGATGCGCACCCGAGGACAAGCGACAGAAGCACCAGAAGAAGCCCATCGAGGGGAGGGCGAATGACCTCTCGGCGGCGCGTCATTTAGACCCCAGATCACCTCACTGGAAAAGCTTCGTAGATTGAGCGCCACCGAGCAAGTTCACAAGGGGCAACTGAGCGAAGCAGTTGTGTGAGGTGCCCGGTCATAACGACAGATTTTGCGGCGGTGGTCGGCGCGAATGGCAGCCGGCTCATCTGACATGGCAGTTCGTGCCGCACGCGATCCGCCCACAAGCAGCGGTATTCCGGGACGCGGGGTAGGGGCTATAATTGAAACGCTCCCCTGGTCATACCAGTCGCTGCGTCGGCGGATGATCGAGCACCGGCATGCGCGCATCGCGTCGACGCAATGCCTTGTGTTTGTGCCAAAATGCGCGAGCGACTTCGTACCCGCCTTCAGACGATAGCTGAGTCGTTGCAAAGCCAAGTAATCCCGACGTCGGCAAGAATGAAAGTTTTCTCATCTTGAATTCGATGCGGGAACGAACCCATTCCCATCCGCTGCACTCCCACCTCCACAGATCATCCGTCGCTCCCGCTCCTGTCTAGTGTGATCTCGCGAGACGCTCCGCTCGGCTTGGGACAGTGTATACGGCTCCAAAGCCGTCCGCCGGTGCGGCCTTCGATTATTCGACGATCGTCCACGCGGTTGCGGCGCTTGAACGTCAAAAGATCGATGGGCGGGCATCGATGGGTGCCCGCATTCCTGGACAGGTGGGAGCAAGGGTTGATCGGGCGCTGCGTCTAACCCTTGCAACTGGTTGAAATCAGGGAATGAGGATCGAAAGCTGGAATAGCAGCACCAAGCGGGATCGACCTCGAGGTTATCGAAGTCGGTTTCGTTATCAGCGACATTAGGGTGTTTGGCTGTTCAGTTTCACTGTCGACGGGCGAGATCTCGCGCATTCTTTAATAAGGTTTTAGATGCCAGTTGTAGCGACAAGCTGGGTGGTAGGCGCCGTTTGGGCGAGCTCCTCAATCGTTACAACGGTTCGCCACCAACTCCGAGGTACGTCACTCCAACAGGCCAAAGACAGGGCGAAGCAGTATCCGGCAGACGCGCTGTGTCGCCATCGCTATCCGAAAGGGATAGCTCACGAATAAGCTGTTCAAGGTGACCCCCAGCTGCTTGCCGTTTAACAGACTAGCATTTCACAACATCACGTCCGATAATTCGGAATATTTCAGGATTTGCCACGGGCGATGTGTTGACCGAAGCGGCTCTCGATCGCTAAACGCGAGCGTACCTTCGCATATTGGAGACAAACCATGGGGTAGGTCTCCGGCAACTTCCATTTTTCGCGATAAGCTTGGGGCGCTAGTGAATGGTGCCTCGATAGATGCCTTTTCAGCGACTTAAAGCTCTTTCCGCATTCCAGGCAGACCAGACTGTCCGGCTTCTGAGACTGCTGGACGGGGACGGCCGGCGTTTCTTCCGCGATCTCGTCCGCGGCGGGATGGGTCGTCGAAAGCAGGGCAGTATAAACATCGGCGATGAGCGGACCGAGATGAGCGATCGAGACTACGTGCCTGCGCACGTAGCCTGCCACAATCAAGCTAGTCAGTGACATGCAGTGTTGCTGCGGGTTATCGAAGAGTCGAGTCATAAATACAAATCATCTGCTATGCGGCGGCCGTCGCGACAAACATCTGTCACATCTGTTTTAATCAATCCCATATTATGGGCGCCGCTACAACTTTAATAGTGTCTCGTTCGGATGATAAAACTACGGAATTTTCTAGCGGGAGCAAACATCCTCACAAAGCTCATGCCGTGCGCATGAATTAGTTTGCTCAAGGACGACATCACGTCCGTTAATGACACGTCGGAGACAGCAACTATAGCGCTTGGTGCAATGTAACCAGCGTGGGCTCTTAACATATACGTACCAACAGGTTTTTATTCATAGATTATTAACCATGAAAAGCAAGTTATGACGACTTATATTGGTTAGAGCATTATTAGCTGCTAGGAAAATAATAGATACGGGTCTCGCTCGATTTGCAGTGGCCGATGGCGCTCCGTCTACGGCGCGTCACTTTTTCAATGGACAGGGAAGCTAATGAGCGCGCGTGTTCAAGCCGGCAATCACGACGACATGGAGTTGCAACTATTGTCACTCGCCGACGCAGCGCATGTCGACCGTGTTGAATACCGTTTGTCGGCCGACTGCCGGGAGGCCGTGGCAACCTTCCGCTGTGACGACTTTGGCGACTGTGTTGTCTCGCTAGTGTTGAATGACCGCAAGTCGCCTACTCCGCGCGACCTCGCGATCATGGCAAGGCTTGCCAATGCAGAGCTTGAACGGGTGGTGTGTGACAGTGGTTACGGTGCGGTATTCGACATCGTCAGACGGAGCATTGGCGAAACGCCCCCGCAGGGATTCAAGATCGAATACAAATCGTTCTCCTGAAGCGCTTTTCATGCCTGGGCCGTCTCGCTCCCGACTCCGGGGTGCAAGAGGCAGGTGAGGCGGCGTTGCGCCAAGCGGTACACCTGGTATCAATAGGTCCCACCAGGCAGCGAAGTCGATTTTTAAAAATTGGCCGGGTCAAGTGCCCATGTGGGGTCTTGGCCAGTGGAAGGAGGTAACTTGCCATGTGCACATAGCACCCAGGCTGGCGGGCGGGTATGTGCCCGGCTACCCGCCTAGGGCGGTCAGCGACAGGTCGGTGAAAATTAACCATAATTTAAGACGAAGAGCGGCTCGCCGACAGTCAGGATTGTTATAAAATTAATAAATCGTTAAGACTTAGGGCGGGGGGGCCAGAGGAAGTGACGATGACGGCGCGAATTCAACCCCTACACCCTCCGGATGATAAGGCCAGCTTTGCCGCCCATGGCCTCGCGGCACTCAGTCTCATCGAATATCGCAGGGTCGTGGGTGGCAACGACTTGGAAGATATATTTCGTCTTAGATATGATGCCTATCGGCGCGAAAAACTAATTACGGCCGACGCTTCTCACCAGAGCTCTGACAAATACGATACGTCACAGAACGCCCAGATATTCGGCCTCTATTTCGAAGACCGACTTGCGAGCTCGCTCCGCATCCACTACGCGACGCCCGAGGATCGTATATGTCCGACGAACTCGCATTTTCCCGGCACGTTGGATGAGCATTTCGATAGAGGCTACACGTTCATCGACTCGAGTCGCTTTTGTGCGGACACCTACCTGTCTGGACTTCTTCCTTTTTTGCCTTTTATGACAATCCGGCTGACAGCAATGGCCTGTATCTTTTTCGACGCCGACTTCACTCTGTCTGTCATACGACCGGAACACGCTGGCTTCTATAAGCGCTTCTACGGCATGAAAAAATGGAAAAGCAACCAGAAGGTCGACTGGTTCGCCCATGAGGTGGATCTATATGCCAACGGGAAGTTGGAAAATAGCGAGTCTATTCTGAGCCGGCTTCCTTTTTTCCGGTCGCTGACATCCGAACGTAGACGTCTCTTCGGAGTCCCACCGGAGGGCATCGGATCCGTGTCTGTCATTCCATCGGCAGAAGCTGCAATTCGGTCAGCGCATTAATCTTTCCCAGTCGAACGGTCTAAAGTCCGATGGACCCGTGGCCGACGTTTGCCGTCGGAATTACCATGCACCCGATCACTACAGCCATTGGTAGGAGCGCCATTCGGCGGCCGCCGGTTGGAATCAAACCCGTTCCAGCAGTTCTTTGTCGAAAAGTTGCCGCGTGAAAACTGTCTGGTGCAGTGCCGGGCCTATGGACATGGCATGCTGCCGGCTGCGCTTGAGGGCGGCGATCAGGTTTTTTTGATGCGTACCACTTTCTTTACGGACTGTCCTTTCGCGATAGCGACCAATTCGTCAATACGAGCGTTGATATCTTCGTGCGGCATCGGTCGACCGAAGAGGTAACCTTGGATGAGGTCGACATCGGACATTCGGATGATATCAAGCTGCTCGCGTGTCTCTACCCCCTCAACCACGATTCCGAACCCCAGCGATTTGGTAAAGGTCACCATTGAGGTGAAAAATGTCCGAGCACGCTGATCCGTGACGATATTCTCGACGAAGGAACGATCGATTTTCAATTTATCGAGGGGCATCTCGTTGATTAGTGCAAGATTGGAGTAACCCGTACCGAAGTCGTCAATGGCAATCCTTATTCCCATATCTCGCAACTGGCGCAAGACTCTGGCTGCCTGGGCGCGTTCCTTCACGAAGACGCTTTCGGTGACTTCTATCTGCAGTCGGTGCGGCTCGAGCTTCGCGATCGCGAGGGCATGTTTGACTATGTCGAGGATCCTGTGATTGGCAAGATCGACGGCGCTTAAATTGACCGATACGCATACCGTATTGTCGCGCCATCCAGCACAGTCCCTGCAGGCCCGATTCAGCATCGCGGCCGTCAGTTCGCCAATGAAGCCATATTGCTCCGCGATCGGAATGAACCGTGCCGGCATGATGGTGCCAAGTTCCGGGTGCTGCCACCGAGCCAAGGCTTCGCAGCAAGCAAGTCGTGTGCCGTCGGGGGTATACATGGGCTGGTAGAGCGGTGTGATGTACCCCTCACGCAACGCAAACCTCAAGTCGTCTTTCAGCCTTTGTTCCTTGTCGTATTCAGCGGCCATCGCCTCGTCGAACTGCAGCCAGCTGACATCCGGCTCCTTCTTGGCGGTCAGCAGAGCGACGTCTGCTCTCTTCATTGCGTCCTCCAGGTTGAACGCATTTTTTCGGCAGATCACGACGCCGCCCGAGCACTCGATATCCAGCTTGTTGACGCGTTGCATGACAACGCCTCCACCATTGCTATTGTCATCGGGAATGTCATAGCTGCGGCAGAGTCGCTTGAAAATCTCGTCGAACTCCATTTTGATCCGGTGTTCGTCCTTGAAACCCAAGATCGCGATCATGAACTCGTCGCCACCCCATCGGCCATGCAACATTCGTTCTGTTTCGAGCGAATTGATCGCCTGGCCGACGCTGCGAATGGCCGCGTCACCGATCGCATGGCCGAAATTGTCATTGATGAGTTTGAACTTATTGATATCGAGTTGCGCGATGGCGATAAGCTCGTCCTCGCCCAGCCTCTGAGCTGCTTCATTGATCTGTTCGATCAGGTGGCGACGGTTCGGCAATCCGGATAGATGGTCGAAGTTCGCATTGAGTTTGGCTCGCTCAAAGGCCTCGACCCTAAGAGTCACATCCTCGCAGATAAGCACAGCGCCACCGATGGCTTCATCTTCTTTCGCGGTCTTGGTTGGTAGCTTGTTGACGGTCAATTGAATGTGTTTGCTAGCGATGTTAACGGTTTGCGAGGCGAGGCCGCCGCCCATAAGGGCAGCAATAGCAGCCCTGAGCTTCAGGGCCTCCCCATGGGTCAGTTGATTGCTGACCATCCCAAGAGTGATAAGTCGCAATATTCGTGTACCATCGGCAACGACCATCTCCTGATCCGGGATGCCGAACATCGCTGCTGCCTTGCTGTTCATGATCGAGACCTTGTTATCGTCGTCGATCATGATCAGGCCGCCAGGCATGTAATTTAGCGCTGCCTTGAAAAGCTTCCTGAACGCGTTGGCATGATGCAGGTTGGTCAAGCTTCCATACAGAATACCACGGACTTGGCGCGCCATTTGGCGTGCAATCAGCATCACGGGAAGAAGCAGAAGTGCGGTCACGACCATGATTTTGTCATTGGTTACGACGCCCTTGAGCGCCAAGGTAAACATCATCGGCCCGCAAGTGATGAAAACGAGGGCGTCGATATTGAGCTTGTCGCCGAAATTCTTGCCGACCACGGCGTTCAGCGTCCCCAGTGACAGCCCAATGGCGGCTATGGTCGCGAGTGAACCAGGGTCAACCCAAACGGTAAAACACGAAATAAATGCCAAGCACGTTGCGGTGGAACAGGACCCCAGGATGTAACGGACCTTCCAAAGACGCATTTGAGCGTCTGTAACCTCGTAGCCTCTTTTTCCCGCCATCTGCCTTTTGAAATTGGACGCATCCCACAGGCGAACAAAGAGAATGAGGGAGAGGACACCGATCAGATAAATGAACTCAAAACGATCGAGGTTGAAATAGCCGAGAAGGCACACGACGCATTGAGACACCCAGCCGGTGATCAACGTCTCGCTCTGCATGAAGAGCGTGTCGACAAATGATTTCTTGATCGACGGCGGTAGTTTTTCCTGAGCGAAGATCGCTTTCAATCTCGTGGCTTTCACCGGGATCACCTGCCGACAGTCAAGAGGAATTACGATCTACAACGTATATGCTAGAAATATGAAACATTCAGCTTTAAGGCAAAAGAAAAACTCGCCGAGGATTGCTCGCCGCTAACATCGTTAATGGAAACTTTCTCCGTAATAGGTCGCTCGCTGTCGTTTCGCTTCATTTTGCGGCACTGTTTCTCACCGCATATTGGAGGCAACGATCCCCTACGCGCTTCTAATGGTCGAAACGCAAATTGTCTCCGCATATCGGAAGCTACGCACCCTGGCCTCTCTTGGGAAGGGGAGGGCGCAAGGATGGAAAATGACTTGCCGAGCGGCGTCGACAGCAGGCTCACGCCATTTCTAGCGGCTCAATCCGCCACAGTCCTTCAGACCACAGGGCGTAAGATGGACTGAGCGAAAATTATGTTCCAATCTTCCGTCCCCTGTGCCGGTATTCGGTCCACGGGCCTGAACTCGTGCCGATCTCGATGCACGCTGTAGCGGCCGCGCTAGTTGCTCTTTGCAGGAGGCTGGCAACGATCGTGGACGTCGGTGCGATCTTGCGTTGGAGTGTCGCTTGTGCTTC
Organism: uncultured Sphingomonas sp.; assembly: GCA_964658415.1. Classification (GTDB taxonomy): domain Bacteria; phylum Pseudomonadota; class Alphaproteobacteria; order Rhizobiales; family Rhizobiaceae; genus Rhizobium. The sequence goes on from CAZZZI010000102.1 coordinate 12,305, forward strand.
TATTGTGCACCGCACAGTTAACGGGGCTCGACATGATGAAGCAGCCTTTGAAGTCGAAGTTAATAGACGGCGTAGCTTACGACGAAACAAGCCACAGGCTTTTATTGTTCATGGTAAACGGGCAGCGTCGGGAATACATCGATGTCCCTCCTCACGTTTATGAGGATTTACTGGCGACGAAATCGCCAGGTACCTATTATACCAAGTTGATCAGGCTGAAGTTTGCCCCTGCCGAGAGTGCCAAATAGCAACGAGGTGTTCGTTTCTACGTGTTGAACTTGAGAGTACAAACCGTGGTACTCAGTTTGGCGTACATCTTTCACGAAGAGAGATCGATGCGTCGCAAGGAGATGGTATCGACGCAGGGACGTCCTCCACTCGACCGATCCGGTTATGTCTTGCACGGATCGGTCCGTCACTTGCCCGGAATGCCGTTGCGGCAGTTCAGATGTTCGGATCATCTAGGCACCCCGTGTAGACGGGAAAAGATCGATAGCCGGTGCCAGGCGTCAACCAGGCCCAACCGCGTTGCGATCGGATGCCTCGACCGATCAAATTGCAACGGCAACTGCGGGCACAGTTTGCCAAGGTGCTATCGCCCGACGACCCAAGAGGTCAGCGGGTCTCTTTGTGTATTACTTTAGGGGCGCAACAGCCCGAATCGCCGCGCCTCTTCCATCAAATTCCGCACGGAAGATGGTTGCCATTTCTTGCCACCGTGAAGTGGTGTTTCGCCAAGCAGGTCCAGCTGTGCGGCAATGCCTCGCAGCGATAAAGCCGGATCGGCAATGGCAATTGCCGCGATGAGCGTCATGAGGCGATCGTCTGGCGTCCGCCGCGGTGAACGCGCGAGCAGGCTGGGTTCGGCGAGCTTCGCGTCGATCATGCGGCGTACTGCACGCCTGAGACGCTCGACCGTCCACTCCATGCCTCGACGGTTTAGAACGCGTACGATATTATCCCAGCTGTGATCGGGCCGAAGTCGCTGCACAGTTGGCAGCCAGGTTTCTGCCGAACCAATGAGTTGATCCAGATAGACTTTATTACGCGCCTGCGATGCGGCGAGGATCGCTTCGGGTCGCCGATCCCGTAGCCCGGGATTCCCGGGGAGACTACCGCGTCTTCTTGCCGCCGCTATCCCCGCCTTGGTGCTTTCACCGTGGAGAGTTTTATCAAGCTTAACCACTGCGCTCAGGATACGAAGAAAATACATGCCATGAGGCGCCGAGGTGTCAATCTTGTCTCCGGTCGACATGAAGGAAACACCGCGTCGCTCAAAGTCCTCGATGAGTGCACCGAGACCGTCTACCGGCAGCGCCAAGCTGTCGAGGCCAGCGACAACGAGTGTATCTCCGGTCGTGAGGTCGCGGAGTAGTCTGGTTAAGACAGGACGAGCAGAGGATGATGGTGACGGCTGCTCCTCGAAGATCCTGTCGCAACCAGCGGCACGGAGTTGCTGCAGCTGCGACTTGTATGCCGGTTCCGCAGCGGGAACGCGGACATAGCCGACGAACCGCTTCGGCGTTGGCTGGGCTTCAGCTGTATGTTGACTCACCACCACGCCTCTTGCAGGATCTGCGGATCCTTCACTGTTCAATTCTATCTGCGCCGAGAAACGCCCTGTTGCAAGCGTATTTTACATCATACGTGAAGGCCCCGCGGGGCGCCAGTCGGCGGCTGCAATGAACAACCATAAGGATGAAGCGCTGAGGCGTTCTATGGCTCTCTACAGGCTTTTTCTGAGCGGGGGTAGAAAATCGACCCAGTTGAAGCCGAGAGGTAATCCAACCTGATGGCTGTGGGGTCACCCGCAGCTATGATCTCATCACTTTACCGCGCCCGCGCGTATCAAGGTAGGCAGCCATATATCGTCACCCGAGCGCGCCCGCTATCGCCCATTGGCGATAACGGGGTCAAGGAGCGGCAGCTATCACTCAAGCAATTATATCTCGCCGGCGTCCCAGCCTGCCGGTGTTCAGGTGCGGCCGAATTCGTCGCTGAGGCGGATGATGTCGTCCTCGCCGAAATAGGAGCCGGTCTGGACTTCGATCAGCTCGAGCAGGATCTTGCCCGGATTGGCCATGCGGTGGACTTCGCCGAGCGGGATGTAGACGGATTCGTTCTCGCGAACGATCTGCACCTTGTCGCCGATCGTCACCTCGGCGGTGCCCTTGACGACGATCCAGTGTTCGGAGCGGTGGTGATGCTTCTGCAGCGACAGTTTCCTGCCCGGCGTCACGAAGATCCGCTTCACCTGGAAGCGGTCGCTCTTGATCAGCGACGTGTAGCCGCCCCAGGGGCGATACGAGGTCGGATGGGTTTCGGTCAGCGTCGCGGTCTTCTTGTGGCCGGCGAGAAGCTTGACCAGCTTGCCGACGTCCTGGCTGTCCTTGAGATGGCCGACATAGACGGCATCTTCGGAGGCGATGACGGCGACGTTTTTGAGGCCCTGGACGGCCAGATGGGTGCCGTGGGTCATGACGAGCGAGTTTTTGGTGTTGACCAGCGTCGTGTCGCCGGCCGAGACGTTGCCGTTCTCGTCCTGCTTGCCGACCTTCCAAACCGAATCCCAGCTGCCGAGATCCGACCACAGGAAGGACGAGGGGACGACGGCGGCGTTGGACGTCTTTTCCATGACGGCGTAGTCGATGGAGATGTCCGGGCTCTTGGAAAAGGCTTCGCTGTCGAGGCGGGTAAAGTCGAGGTCGCGTACGCCCTTGGCAAGAGCTTCCCTGGCGGCCTTGACGACCTCGGGGGCGTATTCGGTGAGCTCGGCCAGCAATGGGGTCACCGGGAAGACGAAGATGCCGGAGTTCCAGTAGAATCCACCGGCCGCCAGCATCGCTTCGGCCTTGTCGACGGGGGGCTTTTCAACGAAGCGCTTGACGGCATGGGCGCCTGAGGCCAGCGCCTTGCCGACTTCGATATAGCCATAGCCGGTGGCGGGCTCGGTCGGCGTGATGCCGAAGGTGACCAGCTTGCCCTCTGCTGCCGTCGTGCGGGCGATGCGGATGCAATCGAAATAGGTGGCGTCGGCCGAGATCTCGTGGTCCGAGGCGAGAACCTGGATGATGGTGTCCTTGCCGAACAGATCGTTGGCAAGCGTGGCCGCCGCTGCGACCGCGGGTGCGGTGTTGCGAGCAA
>CAZZZI010000103.1:0-15252 GCA_964658415.1 uncultured Sphingomonas sp.
CAGGTTCAAATCCTGCCCCCGCAACCAAATCAAACATCAAGACCAACCAACACAACCGTAAGCCCGCGTCGAAAGACCGCGGGCCTTTTTTCGTTTGGGCTGGCATTCTGAACTATCGTCTTGCGGACAGCGCCAGGCGCGCGAGGAAATATCTCGCCCGAGTGTTTGAGTTCGGCCCGGATGCGCTATATGCCCGGTCATAACTAACGTCATTTTCGGAAGCGACAAAGCGCAGTTCTCCTGGCTTCATCGAAACCGTCTCTGGCGGTCCGCTTCGGCCTATTTGCGAGACTTCGATGAATCAAGAGCTATCGACGAAGCGCATTCGGGCGATCAGGCGGAGCGGTCTGCTCAGCCGGTCGGGCCGCGAGCAGTTCGGTCTGTCGACCGAGCTCGTGCGCACCATGCTGGATGTGCCGATCGCCATCATCTCGATCGTCGACGAGGACCGGCAGGTGTTCGCAGGCCATTGCGGGCTGCCACAGCCCTGGGCGGCGCTCGGCGAGACGCCGATTTCCCATTCGTTCTGCCAGCATGTGGTTGCGAGCAACGCGCCGCTGGTGGTCGACGACGCCACCTTAGACGCGCTCGTCATGCAGAACGAGGCGATCGGCGACCTCGGCGTCATCGCCTATCTCGGCGTGCCGATTGCCCTGCCGACAGGCGAACTCGTCGGTGCGCTTGCTGCCATCGACGGAACGCCGCGCCGCTGGACCGAGCGAGACCTTCAATCCCTGGAGGCGCTTGCGAAAATAGTCGAAAAGGAGATCGCTCTTTCCATCTCCGAGCTCAAATACCGCAGCCTGTTTTCCGACATGCAGGAAGGTTATTACATCGCGAGTGCCATTCGGGACGATAGCGGCCATTTGAGAGACGTTATGTTCGAGGAGATCAATCCGGCCTTCGAGCAACTGACGGGTCTCTCTCCGGAAAAGGTGGTCGGCTCGACCCTGCTGCAGGTCGTGCCCCATGTGGCCGACGATATGCTGCCGGCCTACGATCAGGTTCTGAAGACGGGAAACGTTCTCCTGCACGCCAACAAGGCCTCGGTGATGGGTGGGCGTTGGTACGAAAACCGCATTCGCCGGCTCGACGAAGACCGCATTGCCTCCGTGTTCATCGATGTGACGGAACGCGTCACGGCAGAAGAGCGCCTGAGAGACAGCGAGGCCTACTGGCGAAACCTGTTCGAGCAACTCGAGGAAGGCTTCATCCTCGGCGAGGTGATCAGGGATGCAGACGGCAACATCGTCGATTGGCGCTACAAGGAGGTCAACCGCGCCTGGGGGGAATTGCTCGGCATGCCGGCGCAACTGGCGTTCGGGCGAACGATCCGCGAGGTATTTCCCGGTATCGAGGACGAATGGGTCTTCGAATTCGCCAATGTGGTGAAATCCGGCAAGCGATCGGTGTTCACCCGACAGGTCGGCACCATCGGGCGCTGGTATGAGGGCCACGCCCAGCCGTTCGGACACGACACCTTTATCGTGCTGTTCGTGGAGGTGACCGAGCGCCTCCGGCTGGAAGCCGAACTGCGCGATCGGGAAGAGCAGCTGAGGACCGTTCTGGACAGCATCCCCGTCGGGGTGGCGCTTGCGAGAGCGCCGGAGGGACGCATCATCATGCAGAACGAGACGCTGATGCAGCTCATCAATCAGGATGCGACGGAAGCCAAATCGACCGACGAATACGGCATCTTTTCGGCGCGATTTGCAGACGGGACAAAGGTCAGGCCGGAGGACTTTCCGCTTGCCCTGATCATGGCGGGGAAATGCAGGGCTGCCGAGGTGGAAGTCCTGTTTCGGAGACGGGATCAGACGGAAATCTGGATTTCCATCGCTGGCCAAGCGATCGACGATTCCAAGGGCGGTCTTGCGGGCGCTGTCGTCGTCCTGACCGACATCTCAGGGCGCAAGGAGGCCGAAGCCCAGCAATCCATCATCAACAGCGAGATCAGCCACCGGCTGAAAAACATGCTGGCCATGGTCCAGGCCATCGCCCAGCAGACGCTGAAGCCGGTCACGGACCGCGTCCACGTGGAGACGTTCGAGAAGCGACTGCAGGCACTGAGCTCGGCTCACGACGTTCTCCTCGACCAGAACCGCGACGAAGGCTCGATAGCCAAGATCATTGCGGCGACGCTCCATCGAATCCTGCCATCGGAACGTCTCGATATCGAAGGGCCGGAAACGACGGTCGGCCAGAAAGGCACCCTGTCGCTCGCCCTGCTTCTGCACGAACTTGCCACCAATGCGATGAAGTACGGCGCACTTTCGAACGAGACCGGTCGCGTCGCGATAACGTGGATGGTGGACGGAGCCGGCGACGAGCGGCGTCTGCGCCTGCACTGGCGCGAGACGGATGGACCGCCCGTGGCACTCCCGGACCGGCGGGGATTTGGGTCCAAGCTGATCCGCATGGGGCTGATCGGCAACGGTGGCGTCCAGCTCGATTATGCCCCGAGCGGCTTCACAGCGGAAATGACGGCGCCCCTCCTGCAACTTCAGCAAACGACGTAGCAGATCGCGCAGGCGAAGGCTCAACGGGAGATCGTGCTCGTCGTCGCATACGAGCCGCTCAGGTGATCGATGGCCATCGGCATCCCGGGAGATAGACTGGATATTCGTGTTTACCGACGTCGACATTCCGGGTGATGGACGGAATGATGCCGGCTGGGGCGATCGGGGTCCGATGGCCGCCGAGCCGGATTTTCTCACGTCGGGCCATGTGCATCTCGAAGATGCCGACATCCCGGCACGAACGGCATTTCTCCCCGAGGCTTGCGATATCGGCGCCGTCGCCGCGACGTTGCGCTCAATGGCCTCGTAGACGCATCATGCGGCACATTTGGGAGAATGGCGAATTCTCCGTCCGGATCGGTAGCACGGATATCCAGGCTCCGGGTTAGGCCGGCCAAGGTGGGATGCCAATTTGGGCATTCCAAAAATCAAGTCTGCGATTATACGCCTCCGGAGACTGGCGCTGCTGATCAGCAGGCAAGTCATCTGCGCGCGGAAACCGAAGTGAGCCCCGCCCCTTGGAGGGCCGGGGCTCGATGTCTCAGCCGATCCGACCGAGGCGGTGGTGCAGGTTCGAGTACTTCTTTACCTCCACCTGGTCGTCCAGCTCCTTCAGGTAGTGTGAAATGGCCGTGCGGATAAGCTTGAAGTCCTGTTGTGAAAAGACGGCGCGCGAGCGCTCCGGCTCCGGCGCATGGGGTCTCTCTTCTTCGGTCATGGTCTTCCTCCTCTGGGGTTGAGGGATATCCCTCGGGTCGGCGTCGTCAGGCGGCGAACTGGTTCATCGTGTTGTGCCCGCCGCCCGCTTTCAGGGCAGCCTCGCCGGCGAAATACTCCTTGTGGTCGTCGCCGAGGTCGGAGCCGGCCATGTTCTGGTGCTTCACGCAGGCGACCGACTGCCGGATTTCCTGGCGCTGGACATTCGCGACATAGCCCAGCATCCCGGCCTCGCCGAAATACTCGCGCACCAGATTGTCCGTCGAGAGCGCCGCGGTGTGGTAGGTCGGCAGGGTAATCAGGTGGTGGAAGATCCCGGCTCGGCCGGCCGCATCGTGCTGGAAGGTGCGGATAAGCCGGTCCGCCTCCAGGCCGAGCGCGGTCTCGTCGTAGTCGATGCTCATCAGCCTGCTCCGGTCGTAGATCGCGACGTCGACGCCCGCCTTTTGCCAGTTGTCGTAGACCTGCTGGCGGAAATTCAGGGTCCAGTTGAACGAGGGCGAATTGTTGTAGACCAGCTTTGCAGTGGGCACGACGGCGCGAATGCGATCCACCATCCCGGCAATCTGCTCGATATTGGGCTTCTCCGTTTCGATCCAGAGCAGGTCTGCGCCGTTCTGCAGCGAGGTGATGCAATCGAGCACGCAGCGGTCGACGCCCGTTCCTTCGCGGAACTGGTAGAGGTTCGACGCCAGGCGCTTGGGCCGGACAAGCGTCGACCCGCGCCGGATCATGACATCGCCGTTGCGAGGGCTGCGGTCGTCAACCTCCTCGCAGTCGAGGAAGCTGTTGTAGAGGTCGCCGATGTCTCCCTCTTCGCGGCTGAAGGCGATCTGCTTGGTCAGGCCGGCACCGAGGGAATCGGTGCGCGCGACGATGATCCCGTCGTCGACGCCGAGTTCGAGGAAGGCGTAGCGGCAGGCCCGGATCTTGGCAATGAAGTCCTCATGCGGAACCGTCACCTTTCCGTCCTGGTGGCCGCACTGCTTCTCGTCGGAGACCTGGTTCTCGATCTGCAGCGCGCAGGCGCCCGCTTCGATCATTTTCTTGGCGAGCAGATAGGTTGCCTCGGCGTTTCCGAAGCCCGCATCGATGTCTGCGATGACGGGAACGACATGCGTCTGGTAGGTCTCGACAGCCTGGGCGATCTGCATTTCCCGCAGGCGGTCGCCGGCCTGGCGCGCTGCATCGAGATCCCGGAACATCATGCCGAGTTCGCGGGCGTCGGCCTGCCGGAGGAATGTATAGATTTCCTCGATGAGGGCAGGGACGCTCGTCTTCTCGTGCATCGACTGGTCCGGAAGCGGGCCGAATTGCGAACGGAGAGCGGCGACCATCCATCCGGATAGGTAAAGATACCGTCGCTCGGTCGATCCGAAATACTTCTTGATGGCGATCATCTTCTGTTGCGCGATGAAGCCGTGCCAGCAGCCGAGCGACTGGGTATATTGCGTCGCATCGGCATCGTAGGCGGCCATGTCCCTGCGCATGATCGAAGCGGTGTACCGGGCGATGTCCAGCCCGGTCCTGAACCGGTTCTGGAGGCGCATCCGGGCGACAGCCTCCGCGCCGACGCCGCTCCAGCTTTCCCGGTCTCCGATCAGATGTTGAAGGTCTGCGATAGTGTCTGAATAATGCATTGATCCTCTCCTTGTTGATGTTGCCGAGCATGGCGGGATCTTGACAGCGCCGCGAGAGGGATCAGTGTCTCCTTGTCAAACTTTACAGATATTGGCTGTGAGATTGTAATGTCATGAACACGACGTCTGCCAAGAACAAGGGTGTCTATCTCGGCCCGAGACTGCGCCGGCTGCGGCGGGATCTGGGGCTGACGCAGGCGGACATGGCGTCCGACCTGGAAATCTCGCCCTCCTACATCGCCCTGATGGAGCGCAACCAGCGGCCGGTCACCGCAGAGGTTCTGCTGAAGCTGGCGCGGGCCTACAAGATGGACATGTCGGACCTGGCCGGTGACGAAAATGCCGATCATTCGGCGCGGCTGCGATCCGTCCTCAAGGATCCGCTATTTGCCGACATCGACTTCCATTCGACCGAAATTGACGACATCGTCAGCAGTTTTCCGAGCTTCAGCGAGGCAATGCTGCGGCTTTACACGGCGCAAAGGGAGGCGCAGCTGGCGCTGGCCGACAACCGTCCCAATCCGCAGAAGGGTGAGTCCGTCGCGGATCCGCTGGGTGCAACGCGGCGATTTCTGGCGGCGCGGCGCAATTGTTTTCCCGCGCTCGACGTGCTGGCAGAGCGGCTTGGGACCAGGATCGCGGAAAAGGGCGGGCTGCAGGCCTACCTCCTGGAGCGACATTCCCTGAAGGTGCGCCGCATGCCACCCGAGGTCATGTCGGAATCGCTGCGCAGGCACGATCGGCACCGCAGGGATGTCCTCCTGGACAATACGATGAACGCGGCCAGCCAGAACTTTCAGCTCGCGATCCAGCTCGCTCACCTGGAATTCGGCACGGAGATCGCTGCGGCGGTCAGGGAGGGCGGTTTTGCCGACGAGAGCAGCGTGCGGATCGCTGGCCGTGCCCTGGCAAGCTACTGTGCAGCAGCCATCCTCATGCCCTACACCGCCTTTGCAAAGGCGGTGGACGGCACGAAATACGATGTCGAGGCGATCTCGCGGCAGTTCGGCGTGAGCTTCGAGCAGGCGGCCCATCGGCTGACGACACTGCAACGACCGGGGCAGGAGCGGGTCCCCTTCTTCTTTGTACGCCTGGACGTCGCCGGCAACGTCTCGAAAAGGCTGGACGGCGCCAATTTTCCGTTTGCCCAGCATGGATGCAGTTGTCCGCTGTGGACCGTGCACCATGTCTTCCGGCAGCCCGGCGAAGTTCTGACGCAGTGGCTGGAGTTCCCGGATGGAAGACGCTTCTTCTCGATCGCCCGGACAGTCACGACCGGCGGTGGCGCCTTCGGAGAGCTTCGGATCGTGCGGGCCGTCGCCCTCGTCTGCGAAGCCCAAAGTGCAGACCGTCTTGTCTACCACCGGCAGGAGCCGGAGCGGCAGCAGCGGCCGACCCTCGTCGGAACCACCTGTCGCCTGTGCCACCGCATAAACTGCACCGCGCGGTCAGAGCCGCCGATCGGGCGCCAGCTGCTGGGCGACGAGTACCGCCGGACCCGGACGCCGTTCGGGTTTTCGGATGCCTGAGGCCACTTTGATTCGCAGCTCTTTCCATGCGCCCATTGGCACGATGGGTAGTGTAGATCACACTCGTCTCAGACTATCGTTTCCCAGAAATGATATTAGTCAAATATAAAAATCAGAAAATCTGAGTTTGCGTTTTAGTGTTTCAATTTTGAGACAATAACCGCAAGTAAGCATTTTATATGAAATTTTCGATTAACTATTAAAGCGCACGCTTACTAACAAAGGGAGCAAGGCGCGCCCTCCATTCTGGAGAAGTAAGTTGCAGATCAGGTCAATTCAACTCAAAATTTCCATGTTGTCCGGGGCGTGTGTCATCGTTGCGAGCGTTGCATTGCTCGGTTACAGCGTCGTCTCCTCGTCCAACAGCAAGTCGTTTGTCGAGGAGAAGGTCGGCGCGCTGACCGAGCAAAGCATCAGAAGCAATCTGAAGTCTTTGGCTTCGTCCCAGGCAGGTCTGATCAAGTCGTCGCTGGATGCCGCTTTCGATGCCGCGCGGAACATTGCCCGCACATTCGAGGTCGCGGCTTCAAACGACGCGGGCACCCCGCCCGATGTGAGGCGGCAGCAGTTCAATTCGATTTTGCTGAGCGTCCTGAAGGACAATCCCCGCCTCAACGGCACCTATAGCGCGTGGGAGCCGAATGCCCTGGATGGCAAGGATTCGCTCTTTCAAGACCGCAAGGAAATGGGATCGGATGGCACGGGGCGTTTCCTGCCCTACTGGACAAGAGGAGCCAACGACAAGCTCGCCGTGCAGCCACTCGTGGAGTATGACAGCACGGCGCTCCATCCGAACGGCGTCATGAAGGGCGGATGGTATATCGGGCCGAAAAACGGCGGCGGCGAGAGCGTGCTGGACCCTTTGCCTTACGTGGTTCAGGGAAAGAACGTGTACCTCGCCACCATGTCCGTACCGATGACCGTCAATGGCAAGTTTGCAGGCGTCGCAGGCGCGGATTTCGATCTGACGTTCGTCCAGAAGCTGGCGGAACAGGTGAAGGCGTCGATCTACGACAGCAAGGCATCCGTCGATATCGTCAGCTACAAGGGGCTGGTGGTCGCGTCGAGCGATCATCCGGAAGCGATCGGCAGCGCATACGACAAGCTCACGCAGGCTGCGGCCGGATTTCTGCCGCTGATCCAGTCGGGCCGGGATGAAGTCCAGGGCAATAAAAATGCCTTCGTCGCCCTGTCGCCGATCGTGATCGGCCGCACCACGACCCCCTGGTCGGTCATTATCGAGGTCCCGAGATCCGTTGCCATGGCCGATGCCACGGCGCTGGTCTCGTCGCTTTCGGACCGCAACCGCGCGGATATGATGTTTCAGATCATCGTCGGGGTCGTCATCGCGGCGGCAGGAACATTGGCAATGTGGATGGTCGCCCGCAGTATCGCGTCCCCGATCAAGGATATGACCCACGCGATGGACCGGCTGTCGAAGAACGATGTTTCGATCGAGGTACCCGGATTGCAGCGTGTCGACGAAATCGGTGCGATGGCTGCTGCCGTCTCCGTCTTCCGCGATAATGCGATCGAGAAATTTGCGATGGAAGCCGAAGCGGAGGCCAACCGGACCATGAGCGACCGTGAGCGGATCGAACGGGAGGCACTGAAAGCCAAGGAAGCGGCGGACTCGCAGTATGTCGTGGATTCCCTCGCCACGGGGCTGCAGCGCCTGGCCGAGGGCGACGTCGCTTACCGCATCTCCTCGCCCTTCGTGCCCCATCTCGACTCCCTGCGTCTCGACTTCAATCACTCGGTGACGAAACTGAATGAAGCCCTGCAGGCTGTCATGGAAAATGCCCGCGCCATCGATAGCGGTGCCAATGAAATTCGCTCGGCTGCGGACGATCTGGCAAAGCGCACCGAACAGCAGGCTTCATCGGTCGAGGAAACCGCAGCGGCCCTGGAGCAGATCACCACGACGATGCGGGATTCCACCCGACGCGCCGAAGAGGCGGGAGCCCTGGTGTCGAAGACCAGACAGGGCGCGGAAAAGGCAGGCGAAGTCGTTCGCCACGCCGTCCATGCGATGCAGGAAATCCAGAAGTCATCGGGCGAGATCAGCAACATCATCGGCGTTATCGACGAAATCGCCTTCCAGACAAACCTGCTCGCTTTGAATGCGGGCGTCGAGGCCGCGCGCGCCGGCGAAGCCGGCAAGGGCTTCGCTGTCGTTGCCCAGGAGGTCCGCGAACTGGCACAGCGCTCGGCCAGCGCCGCTAAGGAGATCAAGGCGCTGATCATGGCATCGGGCGAACAGGTCCGCACCGGCGTTGCCCTTGTCGACGAGACTGGAAAATCGCTGGGGACGATGGTGACCGAAGTCCAGCAGATCAACAGCCACGTGATCGCCATCGTGGAGGCAAGCCGCGAGCAGTCGGTCGGCATTCAGGAGATCAACACCGCCGTCAACACTATCGACCAAGGCACGCAGCAGAATGCAGCGATGGTCGAGGAATCCACCGCAGCCAGCCACAGCCTGGCCAGCGAAGCCGATGCCCTGAACAATCTCATTTCCCAGTTCAAACTCGGTGGAAACGCTGCGGCTGGGAGCGTGGTGAGACTTGCCACACACGGCCGCCCGGCCATGGCCCGGGCGTCCTGACGTCATCTCGCCCGGATCGGACAATGTAATCGAAGAGGCCGGGTCGCGGATGGCGGCCCGGCCTCTTTCCATAAGATGGCAAGCCATCATCCCACCGATTCGATCGCCTCGCCGGACGGGCTACCGGTCACCCGCCCATTGGCACGGGAATGCCGGTTCCGGCTTTCGGATCGGGGGGAGGGGCGGGCAGGCTTGTGAAACTGTCCATCATCGCCCGCAGAATGATGGCGGCGGAGGCGGCACCGGGATCGATATGGCCAAGGGATCTCTGGCCGAGACGCGCGGCCCGGCCTCTGGCAGCCACCATCGAACGGGTGGCAGTCGCGCCCGCCTCCGCAGCATCCGTAACCTGCCGCCACATGTCGGACGGCGCGGCGTCCCTCGATCGCGCAGCGATTGCAGCTTCGGTGGCCGGAATCCAGGCATCGAGCATGGTCTTGTCGCCGCGCTGGCCCTTTCCGCGTCGCTGTATGCCGAGCGTCAGGGCCTCGACGAGAGCGGCCTGCTGGGCTGGCGAGAGCGATGCATCTGTTTCGAAGATCCTGGCGGCCTCGAGAAAGGCGCTGGCATAGAGCGGACCGGTCGATGCCCCGACCGCGTTGAGAAACGCCGATGCCGCCGTGGCGAAAACCGTCGATGCAGGCGTTGTGTCGAGGTTCATGCCGGCCAACTCCATCGTCACGGCGTTGAAGCCGAGCGACATCGTAATCCCATGGTCGGCATCGCCGATGGCGCCGTCAAGCTCCGTCAGCCGGTCCTTTGCCCGGTCGATAGCTGCAGAAATATTGCCGAACATCCCGCCCAGTACCCTTGCAGTGCTCACACGCATTGCGATCCTCCATCGATCGGGCCAGCTCCTCCCCGAACGCAATTTCAAGTCATTCTTAGCACGACCCCGTCGCAGGGATGGTTCAGCAGCGCCGTCAGGTCGTCATCCAGATGCAGGATCGATATCGACGCCCCGACCATGTCCAGCGAGGTGAAGTAGTGGCCGACCCAGTTCGCGTCGATTGCGATCCGCTTTGCCGCCAGCCGCTGCTCCACACGCCTGAAGAGAATATAGAGTTCCATCAGCGGCGTTGCACCGAAGGAATTGACCAGAACGGCCACACGATCCCCGGCGACCGGCTTCATTTCGGAAAAGATGCGGTCGATGACCTTGTCCGTGATGGCATCGGCCGGGATCAATTTCTCGCGCGCGACGCCGGGCTCGCCATGAATGCCCATGCCGAATTCCATGTCGTCCGGTCCGATGTCGAAATTATACCGCCGAGTCTGGGGCATGGAGCAGGGCTCCAGCGCGACGCCGACCGTATAGGTGCGGGCATTGGCCTTGCGCGTCAGGGCCTCGCACTTTTCCAGCGGCAGGCCGAGATCGCAGGCGGCTCCGGCAGCCTTGAAGACGAAGAAGTTGCCGGCAACCCCGCGTCGCCCATCGCGATCCTCGATCGGTGACGAGGCAATATCGTCGGTCGTCAGCACCGTCTTCACCGGGATGCCCTTCGCCTCCGCCATCTCGGCGGCCATTTCGAAATTCATCACGTCGCCGGCGTAGTTGCCGTAGACGAAAAGCACGCCTTCGCCGCCCGAGGCAGCCTCTGCGCATTGCAGGATGGGTGCCGGTGGTGGCGACGAGAAGATATTGCCGATCGCCACCGCATCGGCGAGACCCTTGCCGACATATCCGTAAAACCCCGGTTCATGGCCAGCGCCACCGCCGATCACAAGGCCGACCTTCCCGCGCCTTGGACCGTTGCGCGCGACCAGGGCGCGATGGGTCTTGTCGATCGGGCGAAGATGGTCCGGATGGGCCTTGATGATGCCCGTCAGCATCTGCTCGACGACGTCGTCCGGATTGTTGAGGAATTTCTTGGTATAGAGGCGCTGGTTGACGTGCGCCACGGGCGGGCTTCCGTCTCCCTTGGCCCGTTGGGAGATCCGGCGGTCGACATCCGCAATTCCGTCCGCATTCAGGATTCCCCGCGCAGTCGCGGCATCGGTGATCAGCACGTTGACGTAGCCGCCGCGCAGCGCGGCAAGGATGGCGGGGACCTTGTCGAAGCCGCCGGCAATGGCGACGCGCAGCTCGATAGCCTTCAGCATGTCGAGGGATAAACCAATGGTGCGCTCGTCTAGCGGGCCGGTGATGGGGCGTCCATAACCGTCTATGAAGCGACCGGCGACGACGCCGACGGCATTTCGGGCCAGATAGTCCTGCAGTGACACCGATTCGAAAAAGCCGCTGGTGTGGATCGTCGAGTTCGGGCGAAGCGACGATATGCCGAACAGCGCCTTGTTGGCCTGCCCAAGGGTCTGGAACTGGTCCTCGATCAGCGGTTCGCGCATCAGCATGTCGCGAACCTGCTGGCTGGTGACGATTGCCGGTGCCGAGATATTGACGAGCTTGGCGCCGACCGCATCGGCAATCGAGGCCGCGCAGAGCTCCGGGGTGTACGGAAAACTGGCCCGCGTGCCGCCGGTCGCCTGAACCACGGTAACATCCTGCAGTCCGGTCGCCGATGTCCGCTCGCCCACCGCAAGCACCGTGCGGCCCCAGGAGACGGCGAGCGTATCCCCCGACTTCAGAATACGCCGGAGCGCCTGGGCGCCGGCCATGCCGAGTCGCTCTATCAGCGGTCTGGCATCGTCGTCGCTCGGCACGACAAGACAGTCGACCAGGCCGAAATGATGTTTGATCTCCTGGGCAACCGTCAGCGAGGCGAGACGCCCGGGCTCGATCGAAATATTGACGATGCCCCTTTCGCGGGCTTCCGCGAGGTAGCTGTTGACCGTCGCCCGGGATATCCCCATCGCATCCGCGATGTCGCCCTGCGTCATGCCGTCTTCGTAGTAGAGCCAGCAAGCCCAGACATAGGGGTCGTCGCCATAGCGCAGAGGCATCGCCTCGAGGGCATCAGGCAGGCTGGTTTTGCTTTTCCCGGGCTTTTGCGGCTGTGGAAGTTTGACTGTCATCTGCCGCGCTGTCTCTTTTGATGTCGACTGCAACGATGGAAGCATCGCCGGGGTTTTGCAAGGGATGTGAAAAGCGGCTGCGGTCAAGCCGCCGGACCAATGATGTCCCGCCGCTTGGCCGCGCTGAACTGCAAAGACCCGCATCGCTCGCAGGGCTAAGTTACTGCAGGCGCTCTTTCGCCGAGATGCAAAGCTGGGTCAGGATAATCGCGCAGGACGTGGCGCCAGCGTCGAGAACGCCCAGCGAGCGATCCCCCAGGCGCGCGGAGCGGCCGATCTTCGCAACGAGATCGAGCGTCGAATCCCGACCCTTTTCGGCGGCTTCCACGAGGCTGTCGAGCGCGCTGTCGAACGACGCGCCGGATGCGATTGCGCCGTCAAAGGCCTCGATGGCCGGCACCAGCGCATCGATCAGCGTCTTGTCTCCGACCTTGGCGGACCCGATGGACTGTATCCCTTCGAGGCCTGCATGCAGCATCGCACTGAAGATCTTCGGATCGACGTCTTCGTGACCGGCCAGCTGTTCCGAAAACTCGGTGAACATCACGCCATAAAGTGGACCCATCGAGCCGCCGATTTCGTTCATGAGGACAGAGCCGAGGATCTCGAAGGATTCGCCCAGTGTCGAATCCTTGCCCTTCAGCCGCTCCGCCGCCATGCCAAAACCCTTGGCCATGTTGACGCCGTGGTCGCCATCACCGATCTTGCCATCGATCTCGCTGAGATAGGCGCGGTTCTCGACAATGCGATCGGCAATGGCGAGCACGATCGGCACGCCGGCGGTGTTCTTGAATGTCTGCATGGCGGGCTCCTTCACAGCTTCATCGTGCAATTGGTTTCGACCGCGAGCAGCGCCTTGGTCTCCTCGTCGAGAGCCATGACCGTCAGCGTCGCCCCGACCATCTCGAGCGAGGTGAAGTAATTGCCGACATAGGTCTTGTGAATGACGAGGCCTCGCCCGGTGATTTCCGTCTCGATCGTATCGTTCAGAATGTAAAGCTCGTTCAGCGGCGTCGCGCCAAGGCCCGACACAAGGACCGCCACTTCCGTCCCGGCCGGCAGGTCGTGGTCGTCCAGCACGATCTGGACCATGTCCCTGGCGATATCTTCGGCCGTCTTCAGCGGCTCGACGCGAACGCCGGGCTCACCGTGGTGGCCGATTCCGACTTCCATCGTACCCGGTTCGATCTGGAAGTTGGGATGGCCGACCGCCGGCAATGTGCAGGGACCGAGGCCGACGCCGATCGAGCGGCAGCTGTCGATGGCCTTCTGTGCCGCCGCCCTGACGTCCTCGAGGCTTCCGCCCTGCGACGCCACGGCGCTACCGATCTTCCACATGAAGATCTCGCCGGCCACGCCACGCCGCTTTTCTCTTTCGTTTGGCGGCGCCGAGCAGACGTCGTCGTTGGCGACGACGGTTGCCACTTCGATGCCGTCCTTGGCAGCCAGCCGGATCGCCATCTTCACATTCATGTTGTCGCCGGCGTAGTTGCCATAGAGGCAGACAACGCCCGCGCCGCCATTGGCTTCGCGGATAGCATCGTGAAAGCTCTTGGCCGTCGGCGAAGAGAACAATTCGCCGACTGCCACCGCATCGAGCATGTTCTTGCCGGTATAGCCCATGAAGCCCGGCTCATGTCCGGAGCCACCGCCGGTGATCACGCCGACCTTGCCGGCCACCGGAGTGTCCTTGGCGACGATGACGCGCGGGTTCGTACCAAGCCGCAGAATATCGGAGTGGGCCTTGATAAAGCCCTTGACGGTGTCTTCGACGACCAGGTCGGGATCATTGATAAATCGCTGCATAATGTCTCCTTCACTCCCAGGCTGCCGCTCAGAGAATTGTATAGCCGCCATCGATGAGGAGGTCGGCACCGTTGATCATGTTGGCGCCTGCCGACACCAGGAACACGGCGGCGGCAGCGATTTCCTCTGGGTAGGCGAACCGGCCCGTCGGTATTCTCTTCTTGGCGGCTTCGCCTTTTTCGCCGGCCCAGGCCTTCTTGCCCAGTTCCGTCAGAACCACGGTCGGCGAAATCGTGTTGACGCAAATTCCATGCTTGCCCCATTCCGCGGCGAACGTCTTCGACATGCCGATGACGCCGAACTTCGAGGCGCAATAGGCCACATGCTCCTCGATCGCAACCGTTCCCGCCTGGGATGCCATGTTGACGATCTTCCCGCCCTTGCCGGCGGCGATCATCGCGCGCCCGACGGCCTGGGTGACGAGAAAACTGCCCTTGAGATTGATGTTGATCGTCCGGTCCCAGAAATCGAGCGACAGGTCTTCGGCTGGAGCGAGGTAGACGACACCGGCGCTGTTGACGGCAATATCGATGCCGCCGAATGTTGTGAGCACATCGGCCACCGCCTTGTTGACTGAATCGGGGCTCGAAACGTCGCAGACGAAGGGTTTCGCGCCATTGCCGAGCGCATCGGCCTTCTGCCGCGCGATGTCGGCGTTGATGTCGAGCACCGCAACGGTCGCGCCCTTGGCAGCGAACGCATCGGCAATGGCGGCGCCGATGCCGGACGCGCCGCCCGTCACGAGGGCGATCTTGCCGGTCAGCGGGAAGGTGAGGTCAATCTGCGGAGCTATGTCGGTCATGGGGTCCACTTTCGCTTGGTCGGGATCGGGGCGGCGTCGCCGCCCCTTTCGTCATTCTTGCTTACTTGCGCGATTCCAGCAGCTTGTCGGCATTCTCCGGCGTTACCTTGGTCCAGGGAACGAGGTAATCCTTTTCCTTGCCGTCGGCCCACTTCATGTCGGGATACTGGGTCCAGACCGTGGAAACCGGCTTGTAATCCGGTCTTGCCGCCTTGATGGCGACGTCGAGAGCGCCCTGCGCCTGGGCGCTGCCATCCTGCAGGATCGATGCCATCTGGCCGGCCTTGACCGCATTGATTGCGTCCGTCACGCCGTCGACGCCGGCGATGGCGAAGTCGGAGACCTTGAGCTTGGCGGCCTTGATCGCCTCAATCGCACCCAGTGCCATTTCATCGTTCTGGCCAATGATACCCTGGATCTGGCCGGGATGGGAGGTCAGCCAGTTCTCCATCAGCGTCTGGGCTTCGGCGCGCGACCAGTTGGCCGTCTGCGTTTCCAGAACCTTGACATCGGGGCAGGCCTTCAGGGCCTTCTGATTGCCTTCGAGGCGCTGGATCTGGCCGGACTGGCCGATCGGTCCTTCGAGGATGACGAGGTTGCCCTTGCAGCCCATCTTGTCGAGCACGGCCTTGGCTTCCATCTCGCCGGCCAGCACGTC
>CAZZZI010000104.1:0-15234 GCA_964658415.1 uncultured Sphingomonas sp.
GTGGCTGGATTCCTGTGACGAGCACAGGAATGAGGGAGGCTGGGGTGGTGCCGCTGGAAAGAGAGAGACCGAGGGGATGCGATCTGCGGTACTGGGCGGTGGAGCCCGGATGAACGGAGCGGCAACCGCCTCTGTCGCGTCAGCCATGAACCTCGGAGCTTTCGCATGAGCCGGATACCCGATTTCTCCACCCTGCCCTGGATCCGGCCTACCCTGACGACAACAGCCGGTACCGATGCCGCCTGGGAAACGCCGGAGGGCATTGCAGTCAAGCGCGGCTATGGCGAAACCGACCTTGCCGGCCTCGGCTTTCTCGACACCTATCCCGGTGCAGCGCCCTTCATCCGGGGCCCCTACCCGACCATGTATGTCCAGCAGCCTTGGACGATCCGGCAATATGCCGGCTTCTCAACGGCGGAGGCATCGAATGCTTTTTACCGGCGCAATCTGGCAGCGGGGCAGAAAGGCCTGTCCGTCGCCTTCGATCTTGCCACCCATCGCGGCTACGACAGCGACCATCCGCGTGTTGCCGGCGATGTCGGCATGGCGGGCGTGGCGATCGATTCGATCCTCGACATGCAGCAGCTCTTCGATGGCATTCCGCTTGGCGAGATGAGCGTGTCGATGACGATGAACGGCGCGGTGCTGCCGATCATGGCGCTCTATATCGTCGCGGCCGAGGAACAGGGCGTGTCGGAGGACAAGCTGTCGGGCACCATCCAGAACGACATCCTCAAGGAGTTCATGGTCCGCAACACCTATATCTACCCGCCGCAGCCCTCGATGCGGATCGTCTCCGACATCTTCAGCTATACCAGCAAACGCATGCCGAAATTCAACTCGATCTCGATTTCCGGCTACCACATGCAGGAGGCCGGGGCGACGGCGGACCTGGAGCTCGCCTATACCATCGCCGACGGCATCGACTATGCCCGCGCCGGCATTGCCGCCGGGCTCGACATCGACACGTTTGCCCCCCGATTGTCGTTCTTCTGGGCCGTCGGCATGAACTTCTTCATGGAGGTGGCAAAGCTGCGGGCCGCGCGGCTGCTCTGGGCCTCGCTGATGCAGAAGAATTTCGCGCCGAAGGATCCGAAATCGCTGGCGCTGCGCACCCATTGCCAGACATCCGGCTGGTCGCTGACGGCGCAGGACCCGATGAACAACATCGTGCGCACCATGGTCGAGGCGATGGCGGCGACCCAAGGGCATACCCAGTCGCTGCACACCAACGCCTTCGACGAAGCGCTGGCGCTGCCGACCGATCACTCCGCCCGCATCGCCCGCAACACGCAGATCCTGCTGCAGCGCGAATCCGGCACGACTGCCATCATCGATCCCTGGGGCGGGTCTGCCTATGTGGAACGGTTGACCCATGATCTCGCCGCCCGGGCGCTTGCCCATATCGAGGAGGTCGAAACCCTCGGCGGCATGGCGAAGGCCATCGAAACCGGCATTCCGAAACTGCGCATCGAAGAAGCCGCCGCCCGGACGCAGGCGCGCATCGACAGCGGGCGGCAGGCCGTTGTCGGCCTCAACGTCTCCCGCCTGCCGGAAGAGCGGGATGTCGAGGTTCTGACCATCGACAATTCCGAAGTGCGGGCCCGCCAACTGTCGAAACTGCAGCAGCTGAAGGGCCTGCGCGACACCGCCGCCACCGAACAGGCACTGGATGCGCTGACGCTGGCGGCTCGAACAGGCGAAGGCAATCTGCTCGACCTCGCGGTCAAGGCGGCCCGCGCCCGGGCCACGGTCGGCGAGATCTCGCTCGCCATGGAGAAGGCGTTCGGCCGGCACGTGGCGGCAGTGCAGACGATCTCCGGCGTCTACCGCAGCCAGGTCGGCGACAGCGATCCCGTGTTTAATGCCGCCCTGTCTGCCGTCGAGGCGTTCCGCAGGGCCCGCGGCAACGCGCCGCGCATTCTGGTGGCCAAGATGGGACAGGACGGGCACGACCGGGGCCAGAAGGTGATCGCATCCGCCTTTTCCGATATCGGCTTCGACGTCGTGGTCGGCACGATGTTCCAGACGCCCGAAGAGGTCGCCGATCTCGCGGTGCGCGAAGGCGTCGATATCGTCGGCGCGTCGTCGCTGGCCGCCGGCCACCTGACGCTGGTGCCGGAATTGAAAAGCGCGCTCACCCGCCGTGGCGGCGCCAGCATCCTGATCGCGGTCGGCGGCGTCATTCCCGCCCAGGATTTCGCCACGCTCCGGTCGGCCGGCGCCGACGCGATCTTCCCGCCGGGGACCGTCATCGCCGAGGCGGCGCAGGCGCTGATCGGGCGGATGCTGCCTGACGGCACGGGCAAAACTGCGTAGCGGCATTACCGATGGAGCTGCCTGGATACGGGTCAGAGGGCGACAGCGTTTCCGCGAAACGCTGATATGCTTCAGGCGGCAATGCCCTTGAAGAACTGGATGCTGCGGTCGATTTCGGCCGGCAAGGCGGAGAAGTGACCGCCGGGGATGACGTCGACGTCCATGTTGACATGCGCCTCGCGCGCCCGCCGCGACAGGATGCCGACGCGGGTGAAGAAGTGGACCTCCTCCGTCCCGTGCATCACCTTCATCGGGCACTTGAAGCTGTGGGCATAGCAGACGGGCGAGCGCATCTGCAGCTCGCGCGGGTTCTTGTCGTCGAAACGGATGTCCTGGGGATACCTGTTGAAAAAGGCGAAGGAGTCCGGGTTGCCCGAGATCGGGGCAGCAGCGCGAAAACGCCGGGTCGACATCGCCGTCAGCATTGCCAGGGTCCCGCCGATGCTGTGGCCGGCCAGAAACATCCGGTTCGGATCGACGCCCGGCATGTGGCGCAGCCTGTCCGACGCGGAAAGAACGTCGTCGACCTCGTCGTAGAAGCCGGAGAAATTGCCCTTCTGGCCGTTCTCGCCGCGCATGGTCGGGATCATCACCACGTAGCCGGCGTCGATATAGGGCTTCATCAGCTGCCAGTGCCCTTGGCCGATCGCGTTGCCGCCATGCAGGAACAGAACGGCCGGGCGCGGCTTGCGGGAGCGCTCGTATTTCGACACCCAGGCGACCAGCTCGAGCTCCCCACCATAGCCGCTGCGGTAGAAAATCTGGTTCGCGCCCTCGGGAGCGACGAGCGCCTCGTACTTGTCCGGCGCCGGCCCCTTGATCACCAGGTCGGTGCGGAACTTGCGGCGTTCGCGCTGGTAGTCGCCGCTCAGCTGCGCCGGAGCCGAGGCCGCAACCTCCGGCGACGTCGCTGCCGGGGCGGGCGTTTCGCTGGCCGTTTCAACAGATGCTGCGGCGGTCACGGGGGCGTGCCCGGCCACGGAGGCCGCGCGGGCCGATATCGGAAGAAGCAGGCTGGCCGCAAAGCCGGTCAAAACGCTGCGACGACCGGGGGAAAACTCAGTTACATCAGTCACGGTCCATGCTCCGTCGGTGGGTCCCCCGCCAGCCCAAGTCTGCACGGGTTAAAAGTCAGCGCCAACTCACATTCTGGTGAGGAATCGCGTTAAGTCTAATATTCGGCAGGAGGGGCCTTGGCGTCAATCATCGCCACCAGGGTTTCCAGCCGGTCGGCTTCGAAAGGCGGCTTTTCCTGCCGCAGGCGCGCGATCCGCGGGAAGCGCATGGCGACGCCCGATTTGTGGCGGCTGGACCGGTTGATGCCCTCGAAGGCAACCTCGACCACGAAGCCGAAATCGCGCTCGGCCCGCACCGAGCGCACCGGCCCGAAGCGCTCGACGGTGTTGTTGCGCACGAACTTGTCGAGCACCTCCAGCTCGGCATCGGTAAAGCCGAAATAGGCCTTGCCGACCGGCACCAGCTGCTCGCCCTCCGAAGTCGTCGACCAGACGCCGAAGGTGAAGTCGGAGTAATAGCTGGAGCGCTTGCCATGGCCGCGCTGGGCATACATCAGCACCGCATCGATATTGAACGGGTTCCGCTTCCACTTGAACCAGGGACCTTTGGCGCGGCCGGCCGTGTAGGGGCTGTCGCGGCGCTTGATCATCACCCCCTCGATCACAGGATCGGGCGGCTCGCTGCGCAGCCGGTCGAGAGTGTCCCAGTCGCTGAATTCGACCAGGGCCGACAGGTCGAAGCGATCGTGCGGGGCGGTGTCGACGATCTCGGAGAGCCGGTTGCGCCGCTCGATGAAGCCCCGGGCGCGGACATCCTCCTCACCGTCGAACAAGAGGTCGTAGGTGCGGATGAAGGCCGGATAGTCCTCGAGCATCTGGGCATTCACCGTCTTGCGGTTCAGCCGCTGCTGCAGGTCGGAAAAGGTGCGCGTCGGATTGTTCGAGCGGGCCGTGCCGCCGATCAGCAATTCGCCGTCGACCACGCCCTCGAAGGAGATGGCCTCGACGATATCGGGAAAAGCGCCTGAAATGTCGTCGCCGGAGCGGGAATAGAGTTTCGAGGTCGAGCCTGATCGCGACAGCTGTACGCGGATGCCGTCCCATTTCCATTCGGCGGCAAAATCTTTGGGGTCGAGGCCGTCGAGGTTGCCGGGTTCGACCGGGTTGGCCAGCATGACGGAGTGGAAGATCGCCGGCGTCGCCAGCAGCGGCCGCTCGCCCCTGCCCTCGAGCCATTGGAACAGCGTGACATAGGGTGGCTCCAGCCCGTGCCACAGGGTCTCGATCTCGGTAACGTCCTTAGCCGAAAACTCCGCCAGCGCCTGCTTGGCAAGCCTGGCCGAGACGCCGATGCGCATGGCGCCTGTCGCAAGTTTCAGGAAGGCGAAGCGGCCGGAGGGATCGAGCCGATCCAGCATGTCGCGCACGAAGCCGCGCACCTCGGTGCGGCCGAGCGCGTTCATGTCGTCGATGACCTCGCCGAGGCCAGGCTGGACCGATGGTGCGCGGTCGATATCGGCGTCGTTGTCCCAGACCAGCGAGATGGTTTCGGCGAGATCGCCGACATAGTCGTAGGAATAGCGGAACAGCACGGCATCCATGCGCTCCAGCACCAGCTCGCGCAGCATGGCCGGCTTGACGTTGCGCACCTCCAGCGTACCGGCGATGGCAGCCAGGCCATAGCCCCGGTCGGGGTCCGGCGTATCGCGGAAATAGTCGGTCAACAGCTTCAGCTTGCCGTTGCGGCTGGGGGTCAGCACCAGGCGGTCGAGGAGATCGGCGAAGGCTTTCATGGGTGGCCACCCTCCCCTCGATGGGGAGGGTCGGCGCGCAGCGACGGGGTGGGGTGACCGCCGCAGGCTTCGAACTTGCGGCAAGTCACCCCCACCCGCGGCTTCGCCGCGACCTCCCCCCTCAAGGGGGAGGTAAAGAAACGCCGCGCCACGCCGAGTTTTGCCTCTGCCTCCAAAGCCTTGCGTGCCGCTGAGCCCTCCGCCCCCTCATTCCTGTGCTTGTCACAGGAATCCAGCCACCGCGCGTCTGCGCGGTGAAAAGACTTCTGCCACTTGGCGCTCTCCCGCGACGCGGACGCGTCGCACTGGATTCCTGTGACAAGCACAGGAATGAGGGAGGGTTTGGCTGGCGCAACCGCCCCACTCCTGCGCACAGACGATGAACGAACCCCCATCATCAATCCCCCTCGTCCTCATAGCCGACCAGATGCAGCGGCCTTGCCTTGATGCCCTGCAGCTCGCACCAGCGCACCAGCGCCTCCTCGCGGCCATGGGTGACCCCGACTTCCCGTGGCTGCAGCTCGGAAATGGTTTCCAGCAGTTCCGGCCAGTCGCAATGGTCCGAAATCACCAGCGGCAGCTCGACGCCGCGCTGCTTGGCGCGCTGGCGCACCATCATCCAGCCGGAGGCGAAGGCGGAAACGGGGTCGTGGAAGCGGCGGGCCCAGCGATCGGCGAAGGCCGAGGGCGGGCCGACGACGACGGCGCCGTGGAACGTGGTCTGGTCGGCCCGGCTCTCGATGGTGGCAGGCCGGAGTTCGCCGAGCGCGATGCCCTGGCTCTCGTAATATTCGCAGAGCCGCGTCAGGGCACCGTGGATATAGATCGGCGCATCATAGCCGGCATCGCGCAGCAGGCGGATGACGCGCTGCGCCTTGCCGAGCGCATAGGCGCCGACCATGTGGGTGCGGTCCGGAAACTGCTTCAGCGAGGCGAGCAGCCGCCGCGTCTCGGCCATCGGGTCGGGATGGTGGAACACCGGCAGGGCGAAGGTCGCCTCGGTGATGAACACGTCGCAGGGGACCGGCACATAGGCTTGGCAGGTCGGGTCCGGGCGGCGCTTGTAGTCGCCCGACACGACGATCCTGAGACCGTCCTTCTCTATGGCGATCTGGGCGGAACCCAGCACATGGCCGGCCGGATGGAAACTGACGGTGACGCCGTTGACGACGATCTCCTCGCCGAAGTCAGCCGCCTGCTCGCTGCCGGCAAAGGCTTCGCCATAGCGGATACGCATGATGTCCAACGTCTGGCGGGTGGCGAGCACATGGCCGTGCCCCGGCCGCGCATGATCCGAATGGCCATGGGTGATCAACGCCCTGTCGACCGGACGCACGGGGTCGACATAGAACCCGCCGATCGGGCAGAAAAGCCCTTCCGGGGCGGGGTAGAGCAACGCGTCTGGCTTCATAGACGACAAGATAGCGACCGTTTGCCGGACGGCCAGAGGGCGGAGGCGTCTTGTTGAGAAATTACCGTCGGCCGACAACCGGCAGTCGCGCCAACCGCCATCGCTGGCGGCACGTGGCATTGGCCCGGGCCTTCCACCCACCCATCGCCTGCAGTTCGTCATCCCCGGCCTTGTGCCGAAATGTGCTGGGGCCAGCCAAATCAATGGGTTAGATCCTCGGGACAGGTCCGAGGATGACGGCGAAGTGGGGAGGCCCGCTCTCCTGCCACGACCGCGCCAACAAGCAATGCGCCCGGCGCGTTGCCCCAGGTAACCAGCGCCTCGGATCGTCATCCTCGGCCTTGAGCCGAGGATCTGCTGGGGCCAGCCAAATCAATGGGTTAAATGCGTCTTACAAGCCCGAGCATGACGGCGAAGTGGGCAGGCCGGCTCCTGTGCCACGACTGCGCTGTTGGGCAGGGAGCCTTCTGCCTGCCATACGTCCCGAAACGATACAGGTTGCGTGGCATGGTTCGTGCTTGTTCATCCGTGGTAAACCAGCGAAACCTGTTGGCGAACTTTTACGGAGAGAGTCTTGGAGAAAAACTCTGTGCGGATCGCCATGGCGCAGGTCATGCCGGATGCGGATGTCGGTGCAGTCATCGCGTCCGCGGCCAGGCGCGATGCCGATGTGATCGTGTTTCCCGAGATGTTTTCCAACGGCTACAGTCGTTTCGATCCCGCAGACGAAGCGTCCCGGAGCGCCTGGATCGATGCTTCCGTGGCCCTCGACAGCGAATACCTGAAGCGGTTCCAGCATGCCGCGCGTAGCGAAGGTATTGCCGTCGTGGCAACCTTTCTCGAGACCGGCGAAATCCGGCCCTTCAACTCCGCCGTCCTGATAGACCGGAGCGGCGAGATCGTGCTTCGCCAGAGAAAGCGGCATATCTGCCATTTCGACATCCCGGAGGAAGCCTGCGCACCGGGCGAGCATTCCGAGGTCGTATCACTCCTGACGGCGGCCGGAGCGGTCGACGTCGGCATCATGATCTGCATGGACCGCGAGTTTCCCGACGTCGCGTCTGACCTTGTCCGGCTGGGGGCCGAAATCATCCTGGTCCCGAACAGCAGCCCGCTGGTGGATGATCCCGAGGTCGGCGACGTGCGGGTGGCTGGCGTGCGCGCCATGGCGTTCCAATCGGTGGTCGGCATAGCCGTGGCGAACTATCCCGCACCGAAGGACGACGGGCGGTCGTTCGCCGTCGGTCCGCTCGGGCGGGTTCTTTGCATGGCCGCAGAGCTTCCCGAAATCGCCGTCGCCGACTTCGATCTGGATGTGATCAGGGCGACGCAGGCAAAGGAGTGGTTCCGTCGTGTGCGATAAGCCAAGACTGCACTCCCCGGGGCCTGCTTTCGAACGCGTTCGATCCTTGAAGCCCTTATGCATGGGTGGCAGAGCATGATTTCCCGCCGTGAATTTGTCGCCGGAGCCGGCGTGGCGGCTTTGAGTGTGGGCCTGGCGCCGGATGTGCGGGCAGCGCCTTTGGCGAAGGTCATAACGGCCGACATGCGCGGCCCCATCGATGCCGTCGCCTTGCGGGCATCGACGGCCGCCGATGGTGCCAGCCGCAAGCTGCAGGCGATGATCGATGCGGCGGCGCGCACCAGGATGCCGCTGATGCTGCCGGCCGGGAACTATACCGTTTCCAACCTGGTCCTTCCCGACAACACGCGGCTGATCGGCGTCGCCGGCGCGACGCGGTTCGTCTATGGCGGCGACGGTCACCTGATGAAGGCGGAAAACGCCCGGCGCATCGAGATTTCGGACATCGTCATCGACGGGGCCAACCGCTGGCTTGCCGATGGTGCCGGCGGGTTGCTGCGCTTCGATGGCGTCGACGACCTGCTGGTCAGCAATTGCGAGATTGCCGGCAGCGCCGGGAACGGGCTGCACCTGGAACGCTGCGGCGGCCGGATCGAGCGCAGTCGCATCTCCGGTGCCGCCGATGCCGGCATCTATGCCGTTCAGTCAAGCGCCCTGACGATATCGGCCAACCGCGTCGAGGACTGCGGCAATGGCGGCATTCTCGTTCATCGCTGGCAGAAGGGCGAGGACGGCAGCGTGATATCGGGCAACCGCATCGCCCGCATCGGCGCGCGCGACGGCGGCACCGGCGAGCACGGCAACGGTATCAACGTCTTTCGCGCCGGCAATGTCGTGGTGACGGACAACCACATCGTCGACTGCGCCTTCACGGCGGTGCGCGCCAATTCCGCGTCGGACGTGCAGATCAGCGACAACCAGTGCCTGCGCTCGGGCGAAACCGCGATCTTCTGCGAATTCGAATTCGAGGGTGCCGTGGTGTCGGGCAACCTCATCGACGGCGCGGCCAATGGCATCGCCATCGCCAATTTCGACAAGGGCGGGCGGCTGGCGAGCGTTACCGGCAATGTGGTGCGCAACCTGTCGCTGTCGGCGCCCTACCCGCAGGACGGCGGCTTCGGCATCGGCATCTCGGCAGAGGCGGACACGCTGATATCAGGCAATGTCATCGAGAATGCGCCGCTCTGGGGCATCAAGCTCGGCTGGGGCCCCTACATGCGCAATCTCGTCGCCACGGGCAATATCGTCCGGCGCGCCCCCGTCGGCTGTGCGGTGTCGGTTGCCGAGGGGGCGGGATCTGCGGTGATTTCGAACAACCTGTTCGAAGGAACCAGCAAGGGCGCCGTCGTCGCCTTCCTCTGGGACAAGGCGGCCTCCGCCGACCTCGTCAACGGCAGCACGGCCTATCCGCAGCTGACGGTGACCGGCAATCGCCTCGCCTAGCGCGACCGATCAAAAGCTTTGATCGCTGCATCAACGGCTTCGGCTTCCGTTGTCAGTTTCCGCCGGTTAGGCTGGCGGGCACACGCAACCGAGGACTTTTCATGCTGACGATCTATGGTGTCTATCGCTCACGCGCCTCCCGCAACTACTGGATGGCCGAGGAACTCGGAATTCCGTTCAAATCCGTGCCCGTCATCCAGGCCCGCCGTCTCGACGAGCCGCTGGCGCCGGGCGCACCGATCAACACCCAGTCGCCGGAGTTCCTCGCCATCAACCCGATGGGGATGATCCCGAGCATCACCGACGGCGACTTCGTCATGCACGAGTCGCTCGCCATCAACCTCTATCTCGCCCGCAAGCACGGCGGGCCGCTCGGTGGCCAGACGGCGGAAGAGGACGGCCTGCTGTCGATGTGGACGATGTTCGCCGCGACGGAGCTGGAACCGCACAGCATCCGGCTGGTCCAGACCTATGACGCCGGCGAAGAGGGCACAGATTCCGGCAAGGCGACGATCGCGGTGGCCTGTCGCCTGCTGAAGCGGCCACTGGACGTGCTCGAAAAGCACCTTTCGAAAAACGGCCATTTTGTCGGCAACGGCTTCACCGTTGCCGATCTCAACGTGGCGGAAGTCCTGCGCTATGCCCAGAGCGAGGCGCAGCTGTTCGACAAACGCCCGGCGCTCAAGGCATGGATCGAAGGCTGTCAGGCGCGCCCGGCCTATCGAGCCATGATGGCGAAGCGCAGCGCGGAATAGCGTCGAGGCTCAGCCCTTTGCGATAGCGAGCGCCTTCTGCACGGCCGCCCGGCCCTGCATGCGCTCGAAATGCGCCTTCACCTTCGGAAAGCGCTCCATGTCGACGCCGTCGCCCGGCAGCCAGCCGGCGACGGTGAAGAGATAGCCGTCGGCCACGGAATAGTGGGCGCCGAGCACCCAGGGTCCGGCGAGCATGGTGTCCTCGATCAGGGCAACACTCTGGGCCATGGTCGCCGGCACCTTCGCCTGCATCGCCTCGATGGCCGCCGCGTCGTCCGTCCAGCGACTGCCGCGGCGACCATGCGCGTGGTTCACATGCACCGTCGAACTCAGATAGCTGTTGAACGCCTGCATGCGGGCGAAAGCAAATGAATCGTCGAGCGGCGCCAGCCGGGTGTTACGGGCTATCTGCGCGATATAGGCGAGGATCGCCGGCGTCTCCGTCACGACGCCGCGCTCCGTGACCAGGGTCGGAACCCGGCCCAGCGGATTGAGCTTCAGGTACTCCGGCGAGCGCTGTTCCCCCTTGGAGAGGTCGAGGCGGCGCGGTTCGTAGACGAGGCCAGCCTCCTCCATTGCAATAAGGCTCGCCAACGCGCAACTTCCGGCTGAATAATACAATGTCGTCATACTGATTCCACTCCCTTAGAAAAGCAGAATAAGCGCGTTTGTCCCCCGAGCGAAAGGCCGGTTGTCGAAAAACCGGAGAATAAGAGGGCGAAGCATCGCCCTCTTCCGGCATCAGGCGCAGCCGGGCACGTCCTCCAGCCGGGTCCAGACGGGGATGCCGCGCTCCCGGGCGATGCGCACATCGTTGTCGGCGCCCTTGGATGCTCCCTCCAGGCGCAACACGCCGTCGCAGAGCGCCAGAAGCCGCCCGGCCACCGGGTGGAAAATTTCCTCGTAGAGGTCGTCGCCCACGGTCTTGCCGCCGGCGGCTTGCCAGATCGGCAGCGCCACCCACTCGCCGATCATCGGTACATGCCCGGCCGCGAACAGCTTGTGCGACGGGGCCTCGAGCCGGCGGAGGTTGTCGGCCATGCGTTCGGGATCGTCATTGGTGCCGGAACGATAGGGGCCGGCGATCAGTATCAACATCAGTGTTCTCCTCGTCGCTGGATGCGACAATTTGCACGAATATCGATAAAAATGCTGGTATGTCGAGTCAAATTTTGTATTGTGCGGATTATCACGTAATTTCGTGCAGGAGATGGCCGTGCTGACCAGCCAACGCAAATCGACAATCCAGGCCGCCCTTCGCCGCGACGGACAGGTGATCGCCAAGCAGATGGCCGAGCAGCTTTCCGTCTCGGAGGACACGATAAGGCGCGACCTGCGCGAGATGGCGGCAGAGGGGCTGTTGCAGCGGGTGCATGGCGGAGCGATGCCCGTATCGCCCGACCTGCCGGACCTGACCGCCCGGCGCAGCGTTTCGTCGAGGGAGAAGCAGCGGCTCGGCGCGTTTGCGGCCGGCATGGTGAAAGCCGGGCAGACGGTCTTTCTCGACGGCGGAACGACGAACGCGGAGATCGCCCGGCAGTTGCCGCAGGACTTCGCCTTTACCGTGGTGACGCACAGTCCGACGATTGCCGGAGAGCTCGAGCACCATCCGACGGCCGAGGTCGTGCTCATCGGCGGCCGGATCTACAAGCATTCGATGGTTGCAACCGGTGCGAGCGCCATGGCAGCGATCTCCCTGGTCCGGCCGGATCTTTTTTTTCTCGGCGTCACCGCCGTTCATCCGGCCCGCGGGTTTTCGACCGGCGACTTCGAGGAGGCGGCCATCAAGCGGCATATCGCGTCCTGCTCCGCCGAGACTTATGTGCTCTCGACAGCCGACAAGCTCGATGCCTCGTCGCCCTGCCACATCCTGCCGCTCGGCTCCGTGGCCGGGATGATCCTGCCCGCGCCGCTGGACGACGCCGACCTCCGGCCCTATCGTGATGCCGGGCTGTCGATCAGCCTCGCGTGAGCATCGGAGAGTGAGCGGGACTGCGGCAAGACCGCTGCGACCGGCTTGCCGGCGGGTGTCCCCGACGGTGTGTGTCACTTTTGCGGCGGCTGCCTGCGGTCAGAGGGTCGCCCTGACGTCGCCGACATGGATGCCGTTCCAGTTGTGCATGGATTTGTGGGCCATGGACGTAAGAGCGGCGTGGATCTCGCCGTCCTTCTCGAAGAAGCGGGCAAGCGTGGCGGCGACCATGGCCTCGGCGGCACGGCTGGTGCCGTCCTCGCATTTGACGGCGATGGCGATGCCCTGCTCGGGGATGGCAGCGCAGAAGACACCCTCGGCACCGGTCTTGCAGAAGATCTTGCCCGGCGCGATCAGCATCAGTTCCGTGCAGGCGCGGCCGCTTCCGGCCACATAGAAGGGTTCGGCCATGCAGGCCTCGATCAGCCGCAGGGAGGCTTTTGCGCGCAGGGGTGCTAGCCCCTGGCCGGTCGCCATCTTGGCAAACCCGTGGGCAAGGCCGCGCAGCGGCACGGCGTAGGTGGGGATCGAGCAGCCGTCCGTGCCGCAGACGTCGGCACCGAGCGTCGCACCGGTCAGATCCTGCATCGTGTCGCGGATCTGCTGCTGCAGGGGATGCTCGTAGCCGACATAGCCCTTGGTATCGATGCCCTGGTGGCAGCAGGCGCAGACGAAGCCGGAATGCTTGCCGGAGCAATTGTTATGCAGCGCGGTGGGCTTTTCCAGCGTGCGGGCCTGGTGGATCAGGGTCTTCTGGTTGGACGACCAGTGGGCACCGCATTCGAGCGTCTCGACATCGCGGCCGGCGCGCGCCAGCATGGAGGCGGCCAGCGCCACATGCTCGTCTTCGCCGTTGTGGGAGGAGCAGGCGAGCGCCAGCTCCTTGTTTCCGAAACCGTATGCGTCGGCAGCGCCGCTTTCCATCAGCGGCAGGGCCTGCATCGCCTTGCAGGCGGAGCGCGGAAACACGCCGGCATCGATTTCGCCGCGCTCAAAGACAACGCCGCCGTCGCCGTCAACGACCACGATGGAACCGCGATGGCGGCTCTCGACAAGCGAACCACGGGTGACTTCGACGGTAACGGGATTGGACATGATGCGATCCGCTGCTGGTGGGGGTGGAGCGGTGATAGCGCTTCGCATCGCCGTTGCCAACCAGGATTGCGCGGCCGTCGGGGCGCTGCCCCTTTTCACCGGGGGCAGCGCCTGCAATCAGTCCATGCGCAGCATGATCTTGCCGATGTGGCTGCTGCTTTCCATCATCCGGTGAGCTTCGACGACATCCTCGAAGGCGAAGGTGTGGTGGATCAGCGGGGCGATGGTGCCGGCATCGAGCAGCGGCCAGACCTGCGACAGGAGATCGTCGCGGATGGCGCGCTTTTCTTCCGCCGTGCGCGGGCGCATCGTCGAGCCCGTCACCGTCAGGCGCTTGACCATGATCGGCGCAAGATTGACCTTTTCGGCGACCGATCCGCTGAGGAAGGCGATGATCGACAGGCAGCCGTCCTTCGCGAGCGCGGCGAGATTCTTCTCAAGATAGGCCGCGCCGACCATGTCGAGGATGATGTCGACGCCCTTTTCCGTCTCGGCCTTGATGACCTCGACGAAATCCTCGTCGCGATAGTTGATCGCCCGTTTGGCGCCGATCCTGACGCAGGCGTCGCACTTGTCCTTCGAGCCGGCCGTGGTGAAGACCTCGGCACCGAACGCTTTCGCCAGCTGGATCGCCGTCGTGCCGATGCCGCTGGAGCCGCCGTGGATGAGCACGCTCTCGCCTTCCGTCAGGCCTGCCATCTGGAACAGGTTGGCCCAGACGGTGAAATAGTTTTCCGGCAGGGCTGCGGCGCGCACCGCGTCATAGCCGTTCGGGAAGCGCAGGGCCTGGGCGGCCGGGATGGCGCAATATTCCGCATAGGCGCCGCCGTTCGCAAGCCCGCAGATCTTGTCGCCGACCGCAAATTCGGTAACGCCGGGCGCCACGTCGACCACTTCGCCGGCCACTTCGAGGCCGAGGATCGGGCTTGCATCCTTGGGTGCCGGATAATTGCCCTGGCGCTGGGCGACATCGGGGCGGTTGACCCCTATGGCCTCGACCCGGACGAGGACCTCGCCGGGCTTCAGCACCGGCAGCGGTTTGCGGACGATCGTCATCACCTCGGGGTCACCGAAAGACGGCAGGTCCACACAGCGCATATCAGTTGGCAAGGGCATCAGGCTCTCTCCATGTCATCAGGAGACAGGGACATAGGCCAGCAAGGGTTCAAAGAAAAGGCACGACGTCGAGGGGCGTCAAATGGTCTCGGAGAGTTGCTCGAAAACCAGGCCGCTGACGCTCTCCTTGGCCTTGGTCTTCAGCCCGGCGATCCGCTTGCTGACATTGCCGATATCGTCGATGACGGTGCCCTCGGGCAATTCGACAACGCCGATCGAGCAGCGCATCAGCGAGAACACGGTCTCGGCGCCGCTGCGGTCGTGACCGGTGATATAGCCGCGCTCCCGGTCGTCTGAGGGGTAAAGTGCTGCGACGTCGTCCTTGAAGTCGGCCCTGAGCCGGTCGAGCGTCTCGGTCAATTCCTCGCGCGTGCCGCCGATGACGCCGATGAAGAAATCGTCGCCGCCGACATGGCCGAGGAAATGATTGCCGAGCAGGAAGTGGCGGCGCATCAGCGCTGCGAACAGCGAGATTGCATGATCGCCGATGTGGAAGCCGTAGGCGTCGTTGAAGGGCTTGAAGGCGTCGAAATCGCAATAGCAGAAATAGCGGATCGCATCGACCGTGCCGCCGGCGGTCATGCGCATGAAATCGCGGATGGCGTGGTTGCCCGGCAGGCCGGTCAGCGGGTTCTGGTCCTGTGCGGTCTTCAGCTGTTTTTCGGTCATCGCCTTGACCAGCGACGCGGCCGAGACGACGCCGGCGTAGCGCAGGTCCTCGATGACCACGAGGCAGCTCGCATCGGCGGCATCGGCGAAGATCGCCATCAGGTCGTCGACGGTGGAATGGATGCTGACGACCGGCACCGGCTCCATGAAATGCGAGATCGTCCGCTCATAGGCCTTGTTCTTCAGCAGGTCGCGGCCGAACGGCTGGTAGATGTAGGACTTCAGGCTGTATTCGTGGATGATGCCGCGCGGCTCGTTGTTGGCATTCAGCACCGGGAAATA
>CAZZZI010000105.1:0-15014 GCA_964658415.1 uncultured Sphingomonas sp.
TCGGTGATCGAGAACCAGTATTTGATGAGGATGATGCCCGAGCGCACGAGCATACGTTCGAATTCGGGCACGGACCGGAAAAACTCCTCGAGCTCATCGGCAGTGCAGAAGCCCATGACGCGTTCGACGCCGGCCCGGTTGTACCAGCTGCGGTCGAACAGCACCATTTCACCGGCGGTCGGCAGATGCGCGACATAGCGCTGGAAATACCACTGGCTGCGCTCGCGCTCGGTCGGGGCGGGTAGGGCGACCGTGCGGCAGACGCGCGGGTTGAGCCGCTGCGTGACGCGCTTGATGGCGCCGCCCTTGCCAGCCGAATCGCGCCCTTCGAAGATCACGGCGACCTTCAGCTTCTTGTGTTGAACCCAATCCTGGAGCCGGACCAGTTCGTGCTGGAGCCGGAACAGCTCGCGGAAATAAACCTTGCGCTCCAGCGTCACCTCCGCCGGTTCGACCATGCCTTCGGCAACGAGCTCGTCGAGCCGGTCTTCCTCCATCTGCATTTCCAGCTCCTCGTCGAAGCTGTCGGCAATTTCGTCCTTGATGCGGCGAAGCTGGTCTTCGTGGTCAAACATGGCACGGTCCTCGTTGGTATGCAGACTGGAGCAGGAGTTGGCGACAGGAATGTGACAAACCAGCACCGGACGAACACCGGATTCGCCCCCGACACTATAATTTCTCGTCATGTCACCAGAGGTTCATGGAGCCGTTTTATTGACGATTGACAATGTTGGCAGGGAGTAACGACATGGTTGATATGAGCGCCGGGCAGGAACAAGCCGGTATCGGTCATCCGCTGGACAGAACCGGCGGCTCCGGCAAGTGGTTCGTTCCGCTGCTGGTCATCGTCCTCCTGGGCGGCCTTGGCTATATCGCCTATGCCCTGGACCGCGATCTGACATCGGCGGCTGCCGTTCCGTGGATATTGCTCGGCCTTGCATTGTTGATCGCGCTCGGGTTCGAGTTCGTCAACGGCTTCCACGATACCGCCAATGCCGTGGCGACCGTCATCTACACGCGCTCCATGCCGGCAGAGTTTGCCGTGATCTGGTCCGGCTTCTTCAATTTCCTCGGCGTCCTGACCTCGTCGGGCGCCGTCGCCTTCGGCATCCTCGCCCTGCTGCCGGTGGAACTCATCCTGCAGGTCGGCTCCGGCTCGGGCCTTGCGATGGTGTTCGCGCTGCTGACGGCGGCCATCGTCTGGAACCTCGGGACGTGGTATCTCGGGCTGCCGTCCTCGAGTTCCCATACGCTGGTCGGCTCGATCATCGGCGTCGGCCTCGCAAACCAGTTCCTGGCACCCGCCGGCAGCGCCACCAGCGGTGTCGACTGGTCGCAGGCGACCAATATCGGTCTGTCGCTGCTGATTTCGCCGCTGATCGGTTTCGGTTTTTCCGCCATCCTGCTTCTGGCCATGAAGCTCTTTATCAAGAACAAGGCGCTCTACGAGGAGCCGAAGACCAACGGCCCGCCGCCGCTGTGGATCCGTGCCCTGCTGATCTTCACCTGCACCGGCGTCAGCTTTGCCCATGGCTCGAACGACGGCCAGAAGGGCATGGGTCTGATCATGCTGATCCTGATCGGCCTCGTCCCGACCGCCTTTGCGCTCAACCGGACGCCCGACGTCAATTATCTCGAGGCCTACAAGTCGGCCTCCGCCCAGGTCGAGACGGCGCTCGGCAAATACGTCAAGCCCGGCATCACAGTCTCGGACGCCAAGGCCGCCGTTTCGGATGCCGTCAAGACCAAGACCTGGAACGACGCGACCACGCCTTCGCTCCAGCAGTTCATCCACACCACCAGCCAGGAAGTCGCTGCCTTCCCGACGCTGGAAGCCGTGCCGCAGAACATGGTCGGCAACGTGCGCAATGACATCTACCTGATCGGCGAAGCGCTGAAGCTCATCGACAAGCAGAAGCTTCTGCCGATGGACGAAAAGGATCTGGCTGCCGTCACCGGCTATCACAAGGCCGTCGACAACGCGACGAAGTTCATCCCGACCTGGGTCAAGGTCGCTGTCGCGCTGGCGCTCGGCCTCGGCACGATGATCGGCTGGAGGCGCATCGTCGTCACCGTCGGCGAGAAGATCGGCAAGACCCATCTGACCTACGGCCAGGGCGGCGCTGCCGAAGTCGTGGCGATGATCACCATCGGTGCTGCCGACCACTTCGGCCTGCCTGTTTCCACCACCCACGTCCTGTCGTCAGGCGTTGCCGGAACCATGGCGGCCAACGGCTCCGGCCTGCAATGGTCGACGATCCGCAACATGCTGACCGCCTGGGTCCTCACCCTGCCGGCCTCGATCGCCATCGCCTTCGTTCTCTACGTGATCCTGCGCCAGGTGTTCTAGCCCGTCGCCGAATGCGGGCATGCCCTTGATGCCCGCATTCGTTACCCTGGCCGGTTCCCCATCGCCACTCCTTCTCGTGGCATTGCCGGCCGCGCCCGGTCCGGGTGCGCCGCGTCCACTTCCCAGCAGCCCCAGTGCCATGCTTATCCATGTCAGTCGTCGCTGGCCGAAGGTGACCCGTGTCGTTGTGGCCGGGCAGGGCGATAAGGCCCGGACAAGGTGGTGGCTCTATTCCTGCGGGTCTTGGCGAGGGGTGGATGGGTACTGGGCGTTGCAAACCCAGCCCAACGTGCCCGCATCCGGCGGTTTTCGTCGGATGGCTGTCCGCACGGCCCGCCGCCCGTGTCGAAGACTTCGGTGACAATCAGGAATTGACCATGGCTCTGCCGCTAGACGATTTTTCCCTCGAAAGGCTCCTGAAGGGTCGTGCCTGGACGTTCGGAAACGTCGATTCGAAAGTCATCGTTTCGTCGAGGCTCATCCTGCAGGCGGGCGGCCATCTGCAGGGCTACCATCATCAGAACGAGAGTTCATGGCGGGTAAAGAGCGGTGCGCTCGAGTTTCTCAACGATGACGGCGTCGTGTCCACACGCTTCGATCGGATGTCGGAAAGCGACGGCCTCTACACGATGGAAGGCCGGTTCCGGCTCGGCGGGGTACAGGAAACCCACTACCTCAGGGAGTGCGGCGACGTCGCACGGCCCGCCAACCGGACCGCACTCGTCGTCCCCATCCACGATGCCTATTTCATCTATGGGATCAATCTTCTCTACCAGAGCATCGGGTCCGACTATGACATCGTCTTCGTGTTCTCGACGGATGCGGACCGGCGCGCCTTTGCCGCCATGCACCAGGCATCGGCATTCCTGTCCTACCACGCGATCGTTCTCGACGATCATTTTACCGGCAGCGCAATCTCGGTCGTCGCCGAACGGAAGACCTGGCCCACGGTCAAGAAATTCCTCGCTCTCTCGCTGGTCTACCCGTCCTACGACTACGTCCTTTGCGTCGACGCGGAGACTTTCATCCTTCGCCCCACCGGCTGGACGGAGGCAGCCCAGCACGTCGTCGCGCAGGCGCGCTGGTACGCCGGATTGCTGACTGAAAGACACGCGGCCGAACGGGGTATCATGCACGCGTCATCGACGCTGCTGGCGCCCCATGCAGAGCTTGCCGATATCCAGGCCGTATCGCGCAACTGGGGCTTCTACAGTTGGTGGTGGGACATTCCGGTCTATGCCGCCGCAAGCGTACCCGGTTTCCTGAAGTGGATCGACTGGGACACGAGCCTGCAATTCGTCGAACGCTTTAGCCACAGCCTCTACGATCACATCACCTATCAGTTCTACATGGTCCTGCACGGCGGATTTTCGTTCATCCCGGTCGAAGGGATTGCCCATTCGCTCGAATTCAAGCCGGCCGACATGGTCGGCAGGGTGCACCGGGAGATCGATCCGCTGCGCTGGGCCAACGCCTTCGCCTATGCGCAGGACCCGAACTTCTTCCGGGAAAACGGCTATCTGGCGATCTACCACATCGATCGGAAATCCTTCCCGCAGTTCGCCCTGCTGTGAATGGTCTCTTTCGATAGGTGGTAGGCCTGAGGCCGGCTCGGTGAAAGTGGCTGAACCGGAGAAGCCGGGTTCGGGGCTTCACCCCATCCCGGGAGCCGTCTTCAGCGACAGCAACTGCGTCTTGAGGCTGGCATACTGATAGACCGCCCGCAGCAGCTGTTTTGCCAGGTACAGCGCCAGATGGCTCTCGGCCTCGCTGACAGTATTGCGGTCCCTGACCTCGATCTCGGCGTCGTCGTTGATGACGATACGCGGTTTGCCGCTGTCGCCTTGAGGCCCTCCGGTAATGACCGTGAAGGTGTCCAGCGCGGCGATGGTGCCCTGGAGGTCCTGGTCGTCGATGCTGATATCGTTGCAGAGTTTCTCGAGCATATGCCGGACCATCAGGGCCGAAGCGGTGTGCAGGCCTGCGACATGGCAGAGCACGGCCTCCTCGATGCTGCCCATGAAGCCGGGAGGAAGGCTGGTCCCGTCAAAGACGAGGACTTCCGGCGGATGCACCGGACGCCGTCCTTCGTTGTCCGAAAACGTCGCGACGACGGCATGGCAGCTCGGGTTGGAACATTGTCGCAGCCCGGCAAAGTAGGCAACGACCCCCGGCTGCGAAGCTCTGCTTTCGCCATAGGACCACTGCAGATCCGGAACCCTCGGAAACCCGAACATCGGATTGCGCTGCCCGCATGCCGGACAGCATATGTCCGCAAGCCGGCTTCCGACCGCACCTTGAGCGCCATCAACGAAATGCATGGGTGAACGATCTTCGTAGGATTTTGAACAGGAATGGTGCCGCTATACTCTCGAACGCATCATAGGTCGACATGGGGCCGATGTATTCGAAAATCGGTTCTGTCGATAGGGGCTTCGAAATAGACGAGCCGCCGACCTAGTCCCTGAATATACCATCGAATATTTTCTGAACCACGGTTTGCGCAGGTTCTGGAAGTTTATGCTGCATCTGCAGCAGACTGATTTTGTCCTTGAATTCAGATGCGACGTCAGCGCGCACGCTTTTCATGGCCAACAGCGTTTTCGCCAACAGGATGCGCGTGGTAATGTTTTCGGGTTGGCTCAGGCAAAGCTCGATATTGCCGCTGATAATTTTTCGCTCGCCACTGAGGAAGTTGGGCGGCACTCCATCCCTGCACCCACTGCGTACGGCAAGCAACTGTTCGAGGCGCAGCAGATAAAAGGGAAAATGCGCGTCGGTGGGAAACGCATAGTTTGGGTTCGCATCGACGATGCGAATGATGGCCTGCTGCTGGAGGGTTTCCACAAGACTGTTGCTTAAAACAGGAATCGCGGTTTCCGGTGTCCTGAAGGAAAATGCGGAGCTCAGCGTTCCTAGGCATTGACCGTCGCTGACGCGAATAAGACGTGTCTCCAGGAGCCACGGCTCGTTTTGGCATTTCAGATGCGTCGTTACGACGTAATCGCTTTGCCCGGCGCATTTAGCGGCATCTTCGTCTGTCCACGGCATGCCGACCAGTGCGAACCCGCGGTTGCCAACCCAAGGCACCAGCGTCTGCACGGCGGCATTGGTGTTGAAGTGAATTTGCTCTGCCAGAAACAGCGGGATAGCACGAGCAAGGCGGCCGCGCGTGTCAGCCAGCTGATGCTCTATTTTCCGGGATGGATTGTCGTCTTCTGCGGAGCTGCCCAAGAAGCAAATCTTGACGGCGCCGGCCTTGTCTATCGGAAAGATCTCGGATCCCGCAGAACCCGGCGCGAGCCAGACCGGTCCTTCGGTAAGTAGCATGTTTGTCTCAAATGGTTCTGGAGGATGAGGCGACAACCGGGCTTCTGCTATTTGTGTATCCCAGTAACTGAGGGTCTCTTCCCAATCCGGGCGCTTGAGCGAGTAGAGCTGCTGCAGTATTTCGCCGGCCGAATTGATTTCGCCCGACTCCAGGTGCGCCTTGATCAGATTGTTTCCAACCAGCAAACCGTGGTGAGCAAGATCGAAGTAGGGCTCGACAAGCGGGATGATTTGCTGCGGATACCCCGCATTCCCGAGATCGCCGCTGATCTGCATCAACACGTCAGCAGGGATTGGCTTTGGCGCGCGATCAAGACATTTGCGATAAAGCATGGTCGCTTGATCCAGGTCTTTCACGCTCAGCGCATGTCTCGCCAGGCCCAATAGCGCGCGCCAACTATTTGGAAGGGCTGCAACACGCTCCAGGGCATCCAGATAGGCCTTCTGTCCGCCACGCTCTTGATAGATTGCAGCGTACCATTCCATCGCGTTTTCGAGATTGGGATCCAGTTCCAAAGCATGCCACAGTGTTTTTTCAGACTTTTCGGCGTCGCCTCTTTCAGAGTGGACTTTTGCAAGGTTGGTAAGAACGACGCCCGCCTCGCCATGGACCGAGATATAGTTTCGAAGGATTTTTTCAGCCTCGTCGAGCTGCCCCTCTTTCATGAGCACGATGCCCAAGATAGTCGCGCCACGCATGGGCTGAGGGTCGATTTCGTGGAGACGCCTCGAAGCCTCGACGACCTCGCCGCTGAATCCGTCATTCAAGGACTGCACGATGATATCGTACAACGCATCGGCATCTTGCCAATTGGATTTCAGATTGGCTGGAAGAACATTCGTGCGCCATTGATCGCGCGCAATATGGACCTTGCGCCCATACTGATCATAGACTTGGATGAGATCGGGCTCGCTTGGCTTTTCGATCACTGGCGAAGCAGGTCGAATTTTACGAAGCAGGTCTTTGAATATCCCCATGCTCGCACCCGTCCAAAGCCAATCATGTGTGTTTTGGTGCCGCTTAGAGGACTCGAACCTCTGACCCCATCATTACGAATGATGTGCTCTACCACCTGAGCTAAAGCGGCAATCGTGGCGTCGGGGACGACCTTCGATGTGCATGGGGCTGATACAGTCTCTCGAAAGAGATTTCAAGCGCTCTGTTGGCTGTTCGGAAAAAAACCGTTGCTTGCAGTGGGGCGGCCGCTGTTGACCGTCAGAGCAGCCGGGCTCGGGCTTGCCGATATTCCCGGTCCAGCCGGTCGACGAGGTCCTGTACGGGAACGACGGCGTCCACCGCGCCGATGCCTTGCCCGGAGCCCCATATGTCCTTCCAGGCCTTTGCCCCCGAGCTTGCCTGTTCGAAGTTCATCGCCGTGGCATCGGCCTCCGGCAGCCTGTCCGGATCGAGCCCGGCAGCCAGGATCGATGACTTCAGGTAATTGCCGCTGACGCCGGTGAAGTGGCTCGAGGTGACGATGTCGGCGGCGTTGCCGTGGACGATGGCCTGCTTGTAGGCATCGCTGGCCCTGGCCTCGACGGTGGCGATGAAGGGCGAGCCGATATAGGCGAGGTCGGCACCCATCCCCTGGGCCGCCAGGATGCCGCCGCCGGTGGCAATGGCGCCGGCGAGCAGCAGGGGGCCGTCGAACCACTGGCGGATTTCCTGGACGAGCGCGAACGGCGAGAGTGACCCTGCGTGGCCGCCGGCCCCGGCCGCTACCGCGATCAGGCCGTCGGCACCCTTGGCGATCGCCGATCGGGCGTGGCGGATGTTGGTCACGTCGTGCAGCACGATGCCGCCATAGGAATGCACGGCCGCATTGACCTCGGGCACCGCGCCCAGCGACGAGATGACGATCGGCGTCTTGTATTTGACGCAGAGCGCCAGGTCGCGCTCCAGCCGCCTGTTGGACTTGTGGACGATCTGGTTGACGGCATAGGGCGCGGCAGGCCGGCCCGGATTGGCCGCGTCATGGGCGGCGAGCGTCTCGGTGATGTCAGCCAGCCATTCGTCGAGGAGGCTCTCCGGACGGGCATTGAGGGCCGGGAAACTGCCGATGACGCCGGCCTTGCATTGCGCAAGGGTCAGCGTCGGGTGGGAAATGATGAACAGCGGCGATGCCACAACCGGCAGGCGCAGGCCGCGCGTCAGGATCGGTGAAAGCACTATCGTTCAACTCCTGTTCGGCCTGGGCAGGCACCCAGGCCCGTTTCCGCCGGCATCGTTTCGCCGTCAAAGTCGGTTGCAGCCGGGCCTCCCATCCCACGGCCACCGCCTCCCGCCCTTGATGGTCGCCGAAGTGCGGCTATCTTAGCGCTAATGCGGTGATAACCTGTTTTATCCCCGGCCGAATAGAATAGGCGTGGTTGCGGCGCTTGCGTATCGCCCGATGGGGTATTACCGATTCTGCTTCGTTATTTGTCAAGGTTGCATGGCGTCGCAAGTCAGAGTGAAGGACCGGATGTGAGCGGATTAGAAACGGCCATCAGAAGCGCTCTGGAGCGATCCGAGCGCGACAACCCGGAGGTCCGGGCCCGAGTCTATCAGTCGGCGCGCCAGGCCCTGGAGGCCGGCTTGCGCAAGCAGGATATTACAGACGTCGAAACGGTGGCAGCCCAGCGGCAGCGGCTGGAGCAGACGATCCGCTCGATCGAGGGCGAAGAACGAGTCCGCCTTCGCGATGCTGCGCCTGTCCAGACGCCTGAACAGCCTGCTCCGGCGACCGAGAGGCCTGCCCCGGTGGCCGAGAGGCCTCCTGTAGCCGCGCCACAAGCACCGCCG
The DNA here is from genome assembly GCA_964658415.1 of uncultured Sphingomonas sp. GTDB lineage: Bacteria > Pseudomonadota > Alphaproteobacteria > Rhizobiales > Rhizobiaceae > Rhizobium. The sequence goes on from CAZZZI010000105.1 coordinate 8,466, forward strand.
CACGCCCCCCCACCATCCATGTCCGCGCCTCGCAGTCCATCGGTTCCTCCGCCTGTCGCTCCGCAGCCGGGTGATTTCGCGCGACCTCAGGCGCCGCAGCAGGCCCAGCGCATGGAGCCGGGGATGGAGTTGCGGGGCGAGACCCGCGATCCCGCCATGTCGTCCGCCGGCTCTTCCGATGACGGCGACCTCGGTGGCATGCATGCCGGTCCCGGCGATCATCTGGCCGGAGAAGCCGGAAATTACGAGCAGCCGTCCATGCCTGCGGCGTCGCGCACCATGGATTTCAAGCCGGAGCGCGCGGTCAGCCGTCGCAAGCCGCGCAAGTTCTTTTCCCGCCTGCTGGTCTTCTGCATCGTCGTCGCGTTTCTCGGCATCGGTGCCTGGTGGGTCAAGACTTCAGGCGTCCTGCTGACCGCGGCCCAGCGCGATACGAGCGTGCGCAATCAGCCGGCGCAGATCACACCCGAGGAAGAAGAAGCCAACGACAACAATGCCGAGCTGGATTCCGGCAGCAATGCCGGCCTGGCGACCATCGATCCCCAGGACCGTTTCTCTGCGGACTGGATCGAGATCTTCGGGCCGACGGATGCCGCCAAGGCGGTCAGCGGTTCCCAGGCGAAGATCGAGAACGCCTCTGAAAACGAAGGCCCAACCGTCCGCATGACGTCGCAGTCGTCAGACACAACAGGCAATGTCGCGATCCCCGTGCCTGCGGCCACCCTGCAGAAGCTTTCGGGCAAGCCGGCAACGGTCGCCATGACGCTGCAGGCGATAACGGACAAGCCGACCCAGATAACGGTGGAGTGCAGCTTCGGGACCTACGGCGGCTGCGGTCGCCACAGGTTCGATGTGACGCGACAGAAGTCCGACGCCCTGTTCCAGCTGCGCTTCAACAAGCCCTTGCCAGCCGATGCAACCGGCAATCTGGTGTTCAACACCGATGTCGACGGCAAGTCGACGGGCGTCAATATCTATGCCATCCGCGTGCTTCCCGGCAACGAGGCGCCTTGAGGAAGGCGCCCGTTCTCACTTGAGGAAGCCGGCCCCCGGGCCGAGGATCTTGTCGTCGATCTGGCCGATGGCGTCGGTGTCCTTGCCGGGATAGTCCAGCGTCGACAGGATGTGGCGGATCAGGTTGAGACGTGCGCGGCGCTTGTCGTTGGCGTGGATGACTGTCCACGGCGAATGCGCCGTGTGGGTTTCCTTGAGCATGCGATCGCGCTTCTCGCTGTAGTCGTCCCATTTGCCGAGGGCGGCGAGATCCATCGACGAGAGCTTCCAGACCTTGCGTGGATCGTGGCGTCGGTCGTGAAAACGCTTCAGCTGCATCTCCCGGCCGATATCGAGGTAGAACTTGAAGAACATGATGCCCTCATGCTCGATGATCCTCTCCATCTGCGGGGCCTGGTGCAGGAACTGCTCGTACTGTTCCTTGGTGCAAAAGCCCATGACGGGCTCGACGCCGGCACGATTGTACCAGGAGCGGTCGAACAGCACGAATTCACCGGAGGTCGGAAATTCGTCGACGTAGCGCTGGAAATACCATTGCCCGGCCTCGCGGTCGTTGGGCTTGCTGAGCGCCACGACCCGCGCCAGTCGCGGGTTCATGTGGGAAGAGGTGGCAAAGATCGCGCCGCCCTTGCCGGCAGCGTCGCGGCCTTCGAAAATGGCCATGATCCGCTTGCCCGTCGCCTGCAGCCAGAACTGGACCTTCACCAGTTCGATCTGCAGCCCTTTCAACTCCTCCAGGTATTCGCTGTCCTTCAGCTTCTTCTTGTAGGGGAAATGGCCTGATGCCAGCGCCTTGTCCTCGACCCAGTCGGGCAGGACAGGGTCGTCGACATCGAAAATGCGCATCTTGCCATGCAATTGCAGCTCGACGGCCCGGCTTTCGACCTCATCGCCCATAGATCCTCCTTAGGCCATTTCGGCCTGCGTCTTCCTGGCTGGGCTCACCGCCCTCAATAATAAAGTCGCTCAGAAGACACATATTTGTCCTGTCATTTCAAGCCTTCCCACGGTCGCAGCCACCGATAGAGCCGAATAGCAGCATGCCTGTGGATAGTGCTGAAAACTTCTGTCATGAATTTGCTATACCTGTCCGAGTCTTAGACGTGTGGGCGTAGAATCGGACCGACGGCGTTGGAAGAGAAAACGGCAATCTGGAACAGGCTCTGGCGGCGGCTGCGGCAGGAAAGCGCAATCCTGCTGCTGGCCGTGCTGGTCGCATCGCTGGCTATCGCGGAAGGGACCGATGTCGTCGCTGTCGTCGCCGTGCTGCTGCTGGTGCTGGTCGTTGCCCTGCTGCGCGCACCCCTGGTTGCCGCGAAAATCATGCCGGCCAAGGTCGAGCCCGTGCCCGTGGATATTTCAGCGCTCCTGCAGCCGATGACGGCGGGCCTGGCGGGGCTCGACATGCCGGTCCTGGTGCTCGATCGCGAGGCCTCGGTCCTTTACCAGAACCCGGCGGCTGCGCGGGCGCTCGATATCTTCCCCATCGGCGCACACCTGTCTGCAAAGCTCCGCTCGCCCGGCATTCTCGACATGGTCCGGGAAACGATCGCGACCGGCGTGACAAACCAGATCGAGCATTCCGAGCGACTGCCGTCCGAGCGCGTCTTTGTCGTGCGGATCGCAGCCATAGAGCCGGTGCTCGCTGATATCGGCAGGCAGACATTTTTCCTGCTCTCCTTCCGCGATGTGTCCGAGATCCGCCATATCGACCGTATGCGGTCCGATTTCGTCGCCAACGCCAGCCACGAGCTGCGGACGCCACTGGCGTCGCTGCGCGGCTTCATCGAGACCATCCAGGGACCCGCCCGCAACGATCCGAAGGCGCAGGAGCGTTTCCTCGCGATCATGTTCGACCAGGCGACCCGCATGAGCCGGCTGGTCGACGATCTCCTCTCGCTGTCGCGGCTGGAACTGAAGTCCCACCTGGCGCCCGACCAGAAGGTCGATCTCGTGCCGCTGCTGGGCCATGTGCGCGATGCGCTCGTGCCGCTGGCCATGGATCTCGACGTCAGCATCAACCTGCATATGCCGGACGGCAAGGTCGAGGTGACCGGCGACCGCGACGAACTGGTGCAGGTGTTCGAAAACCTGATCGAGAATGCCTGCAAGTATGGACAGGAGGGCAAGCGCGTCGAGGTAACCCTGCGCAATGCACCGGGCGAGCCGGTCGAGGTCACGGTGTCCGACAGCGGCGGCGGCATACCGGCCGAGCACGTCCCGCGCTTGACGGAGCGCTTTTATCGCGTCAGCGTGGAAAACAGCCGGTCGAAGAAGGGGACGGGGCTGGGGCTTGCCATCGTCAAACACATCCTCACCCGCCACAGGGCACGCTTGATCGTCAAATCCGAAGTTGGCCGCGGCACGGATTTCACGGTCCGTTTCTAAGTCTTCTTCATCCGTCCACTTCGACAATGTAAAAGTCTAATTGATTCAATGATTTCGAGTGTCATAATTGTTTCATTCGCCTGACATAAAAGGGCGGGGATTGGCCCGATAACAAAGAGGGCCTCGAAAAGGCGAAACGCGTTGCCGTCGCCGCGCCGAGCAGACCTACGTTCCGTGACGCCCTTCAATTTGAGGACAGAAAATGGTTTCGACACATATTCACTCCGCCTACGACGAAGATCTGAAGTTCCTGACGAGACGCATCTCGGAAATGGGCGGTCTTGCCGAGCAGATGGTTGGCGAATCCGTCCGCGCCCTGGTCAATGGCGATGTCGGTCTGGCGCAGAAGGTCATTTCCGACGACACGATCCTGGACCATGCCGAGCGCGAAGTCGGCGACAAGGCCATCCTGACCATCGCCCGCCGCCAGCCGATGGCTGCCGACCTGCGCGAGATCATGGGCTCGATCCGCATCGCCGCCGACCTGGAGCGTGTCGGCGACCTCGGCAAGAACACCGCCAAGCGCGTCCTTGCGGTTCAGGGCACCGGCGTTCCGCGCAGTCTGGCCCGTGGCATCGAGCATCTGTCCGAACTGGCGCTCGTCCAGCTCAAGGAAGTGCTCGACGTCTACACCACCCGTTCGCCCGACAAGGCCGTCTCCATCCGCGAGCGCGACGAGGAAATCGACGCCATGTACACCTCGCTGTTCCGCGAGATGCTGACCTACATGATGGAAGATCCGCGCAACATCACGACCTGCACGCATCTGCTGTTCTGCGCCAAGAACATCGAGCGCATCGGCGATCACGCGACCAACATCGCGGAAACCATCTTCTACATGGCGACCGGCGCACTGCCCGAGGGCGACCGCCCGAAGGACGACACTGCCAATACCGTCGGCGCGATGACGGAATAAGCCCAAAAGGCTGTTGAAGGAGAGCGGGCCCCATGGTTCCGAGAGTTGCCGTCGTTGAAGACGAAGAAGCGCTCAGCGTCTTGCTGCGTTATAATCTCGAGGCTGAAGGCTTCGAGGTCGACACGATCCTGAGGGGCGATGAGGCCGAGATGCGCTTGCAGGAGCGCATTCCGGATCTGCTGATCCTCGACTGGATGCTGCCGGGCGTCTCCGGCATCGAGCTCTGCCGAAGGCTTCGCATGAAGCCCGAGACCGAACGCCTGCCGATCATCATGCTGACGGCGCGTGGCGAAGAGAGCGAGAGGGTCCGCGGCCTTTCCACCGGCGCCGACGATTATGTCGTGAAGCCGTTCTCGACGCCAGAACTGATGGCCCGCGTCCGCGCCATGCTGCGCCGGGCGCGCCCGGAAGTGCTGTCGAGCGTGCTGCGTTGCGGCGATATCGAGCTCGACCGCGAGACCCACCGCGTTCACCGCAAAAGCCGCGAAGTGCGCCTCGGGCCGACCGAGTTCCGCCTGCTGGAATTCCTGATGGCCTCGCCAAGCCGGGTATTCTCGCGCTCGCAGCTGCTTGATGGTGTCTGGGGTCACGACATCTATGTCGACGAACGCACGGTCGACGTCCATGTCGGTCGGCTCCGGAAGGCGCTGAATTTCTCGAACATGCAGGATGTCATCCGCACCGTGCGCGGCGCCGGCTATTCGATGGAAGTCTGAGGCTGGATGGCAGGCACCGATGATCTGGTGCCTGTGCCCCTCGGTCTGCCGTTCCGCAGTGTGACGCTATTCTGGTTGGCAATCGTGCATTGCCAGCCATCGCCCCGGTGTCATGCCGAAGGCGGCCCGGAAATGTCGTGTGAAATGGGCCTGGTCGGCAAACCCCGCCTCCGTAGCCGCCCCGGCGAGGCTATGGCCGGCCCCCATTAGCCGCTTGGCTCGATCGAGGCGGCGCATGACGAGATAGCGGTGCGGACTGGTGCCAAGCGCCCGGCGGAACTGCCGCGCCAGCTCGTAGCGGTCCAGCCCGCTGATCGCCTCCAATGTTTCCGAACTGACACCCTCATGACAATGCTCGGCGAGAAAATCACGGGCCAGCAGAACGGCGGACCGGGCAATTCTCGTCGATGCCCTCTGCGGCTCCCTGGCTTGTCGGAAAAGCCCCACCGTCAGCCGCGCAATCGCATCGTCCATCGCCAGATCGTGCGGGGCATGGTCGAGATCCGACAGGATGTCCGCCAGCGCCGCCAAGAGACCGGCGTCGGTCACGACGGGATCGGGGACGAAGGGCAGCGCTCCATTGCGCGCGTCGAGGACGCCGACCAGCGCGGGCGGCAGATAGATCATTCGGTAGATCAGTCCGTCGTCAGTTCCGGCCGCGCCATCGTGGACTTCATCGGGATGCAGCACGATCACGTTGCCGGGACGGCTGAAGCGTTCGGCGCCGCGATAATGAAACGTCTGGACGCCGCGAAGGGTGAGGCCCAGCGCATAGGTATCGTGCCTGTGCGGCGAAAAGCCGTTGCCGTGAAACCGCGCCTCGATGCGCTCCACGCCGTGGCTGGACGCGGCAATGCTCAATCCGTCGCGGAAGCCGCCCCTGCACGAACGTTCAAGACCGGGGGTATCGGCAGGCGCTAGTTGGTCGGCTCTTTCGATGCCTTCCATGGAGTTCTTGGACATGTTCGATACCAAAATCGCGATTGTCATCCGCAACGACCTCGCCACCTGGCAGAAGCTGAACGTCACTGCCTTTCTGGTGAGCGGCATCATCGCGCAGTCGCCGGACATCATCGGCGAAGCATACCGGGATGCCCTGGGGAATGTCTACAATCCGATGAGCGCCCAGCCGATGGTCGTGCTTGCTGCGGATCAGGAAGGGCTGAGGAGCATCCACAGGCGTGCATTGGAGCGCGAGGCACGCGTGTCGGCCTACATCGAAGAAATGTTCGCAACATCGCACGATGCCGCCAACCGGGCCGTCTTCCTCGAGTTCAGTCCCGACACCGCCAGGCTGGTCGGCATCGCGCTCAGGGCCGAGAGAAAGATCGTGGACAAGATCGTCAAAGGGGCGAGTATGCACCCCTGATGGCGTCACGGATGACAACCCGATGCGGGAGGCATCATCTCACATCGGCGATGTGTGAATGCATGAAACGAAAAACGGGCCTCGCGGCCCGTTCAGACTGCTGACAAACCCCTGGCCTTGCCCAGGGGTTTGTGATTCACTGGGAC
>CAZZZI010000106.1:0-15006 GCA_964658415.1 uncultured Sphingomonas sp.
GATAGACCATGATGCCGAGCGGCCAGGGATAGATCGATTCCGAGTTCAGCATGATGAGGGGCAGGATGTAGCTGTTCCAGCTGCCGACAAAGGAGATGATGCTGACCGTGGCGATGATCGGCCGGGAGAGCGGCAGGGTGATGTGCCAGAAATAGCGGATATAGCCGCAGCCATCGACCAGCGCCGCCTGGAACAGCTCTTCCGGCAGGTTCTTGAAGTAGTTGCGGAACAAGAGGATGCTCATGCCGAGCCCGAAGGCCACCTGCGGCAGCACCACGCCCCAGTAGGTGTTGAGCAGGCCGAGATCACGGATGCGGATGAACAGCGGCAAGATGGCGGTCGCAGCGGGAAACATCAGCCCGATCAGGAAATAATTGAGCAGGAAGGTCGAGCCGAAGAACTTGACATGGGCAAAGGTGAAGGCGGCCATCGCCGAGACTGAAACCGTCAGGAAGACTGTCAGCACCGCGATGATCAGGGAATTCATCATCTGCCGCCAGTAGCGATCGCCGAACAGGATGTCGGTGTAGTTCTCGATGTGCCATTCGCTCGGCAGCCCGAACGGATTGACCCTGAGGTCGCCGAGCGACTTGAAGCCTCCGACCGCCGTCGTCAGCAGCGGGATGAGCACGATGGCGGCGATGATGGTCAGCGACAGGTAGAGATAGGCCTTGGTGCCGGCGCTGATGCGGACGGATGTGGCTATATCAGTCATTGCGCATGAATATCCGTTTGTAGCCGAAGGCGAGGGTGACGCAGATGACAAACAGCACGACGCCGACGGCGCTGCCGAGACCCACCTGCATGCGGGTGACGCCGAAATTGAAGAGGAAAGTGACCATTGTCTGGGTCGAGTTGAACGGTCCGCCGCCTGTCAGCGGCATGATCAGGTCGAACAGCTGCAGCGAGCCGACGACGGCGAAGAAGACCGAAAGCCGCAGCGTCGAGGCGAGCAAGGGCAATGTCACGTAACGGAATTTCTGCCAGCCGGTGGCGCCGTCGATTTCGGCGGCCTCGAGAATGCTCTTGTCGAGCGATTGCAGGCCGGCGATGAACAGCATCATGTGAAAGCCGAAATACTTCCAGACGATCACCGCAAGGACCGCGTAGATCGCCAGGTCCTTGTCGGCGAGCACATAGGGGGTGGCAACGCCGAGCAGATGGGCGATAGAGGCAAACAGCCCGTAGTCGCCGTCATAGACGAAGCGCCAGATCAGCCCGGCCGCGACCTCGGCCAGCACATAGGGAAGAAAGAAGATCAGCCGGAACAGGACGACGCCCTTGATCCGGTTGGCGAGCATCGTCGACAGCCAGATGGCGAGCGGGATCTGGATGGCGATCGAGACGACGATGATCAGCGCGTTGTTTTTCAGCGCCGTCAGGAAGGCCGTGTTCTTGAACAGCACCTCGAAGTTCCGCAGGCCGACGAATTCGGTCGGCACGCCGTAGCCGCTCCACTTGTAGAGACTGTACCACGCCGCCTCGCCCATCGGCAGGATGACGAAGATGGTAAAGAGCAGCAGGGCCGGCGGCAGGAAAAGCAAGAGCACCGGTAGCCTGCCGCGGGTCGCTGCGCTCTTTCGCCGGGTGGCGGGCCTGGAGCCGGCGCCGGAGCCAAGCGCCGTCGAGAGACTGATGTTCGTCATGAAGAACCTGACTTTTGCTGTTCAGGGGTCGATGCCGTCGGCGCGGGGCTGCCGGCATCGAGGGATGACTGCTGATCCTTGGGATCAGAGCTGGTCCTGCTCGAACGCTTCCTGGATCTGGGCGGAACCGTCCTTCGGGGACAGCTGCCCGGAAACGATGCCGACGGAGACGTCGTTGACCACGCGTCCCACCGAGGGACCGAGATCCTGGTCGAAGAAGTTCTGGTGCCAGGTGGTATGGGCCAGTTGATCGGCCGATTCCCGCATCAGCGGATTGGCGACGCCGTCCTCGGCGCCGACGGCGACGGGAATGATCATGCCGGCCTTGGCCATGATCCGCTCATTGTCGGCATTGGTGAGATAGGCTAGGAAATCGAGCGCCTCGGGGGGCGCCTTCTTGGTGACCGCCCAGGCGTTCAGGCCGCCGAGCGTATCGGTGACGGCGCCCGCGCCGCCGGACACCGCCGGAAAGGCGAAATGACCGATGTTGTCGCTTGCGAGACCCTTGCCGTCGCCGGCATTGGTACGCTGGTTGGCCTCGGTATTTTCAAAACCGAGGATCATCGCTGCCTTGCCGTCGCCGAAGACGCCGAGCGTCTGCGGCCAGGTTGCGCCGAGGTAGCCCGGCTGGAATGGCTCGAGCTTGCCGAGGTCGGCCAGCTGTTCGCCGGCCTTGATGACGGACGGGTCGTTGAAGCCCTCGCCCTTGCCGTTCTTGGCCGCATCGAAGACCTTCTGGCCGCCGTCGCGCATCACCAGATAGCTCCAGTAGAAATGGATGGGCCATTTCTCGCCGCCGCCGCCGGCGATCGGCACGATGCCGGCCGCCTTGATCTTCTTCACCGCCGCCAGATAATCGTCCCAGCTCTTGATCGACGCCGCGTCGACGCCGGCCTTGGCGAACAACGCCTTGTTGTAGAAGAAGGAAACCGTGCCCAGCTTGAACGGCACGGCACTGATCTTGCCGTCGAAGGTCAGGCCGTCGACAGCCGCGGGATTGTAGCTCTTCAGCCAGGCGCCGTCCTTGGCCTTCATCGCCGAGGTGAGATCCATCAGGGTTCCCGTGGCCATCTGCTGCTTCAGCACGCCGCCGCCCCAGCTGTAGAAGAAATCGGGTGCGTCGCTCGACTGCAGCAGGGTGGGAAGCTTGGCCTTGAAGGCCTCGTTCTCCAGGAACTGCATCTGGATCTTCACGCCAGGATGCTTCGCCTCATAGCCGTCGGCGATCTTGCGCCAGATCGCGACGTAATTCGGGTCCAGTTCGAGATGCAGCCACTTGACCGTCGTGTCGGCAAGGGCGCTGCTTGCCCCTATCAGAATGGCTAGTCCGGTGGCAGCGGCAAACGCGGCGGCGCGCTTACCGCAGAGCGCGCTCGCTCGTGCGATATTCAACATGATCTCTCCTCCCAAGGGAATGCAAAGTCCTCACCATTTTTCCCTTATGCGGATTAATTCATCGGAGGACTGCTGCTTTGTCAACCGCGAAAGCTAATAATTGTGCAAATCGGCTTGACAGACATCACAAAACAAGAGGTATTTAATAAACGATCCGGCCAAATTCGGTCGCATCAAGGCGACACAAACTGGTTCTGCTTCCATGAAAACTGCCGATCCCGAGCTAATGCGGGCTATCAACCGCTTCAACGTGCTGAATACCATCCGCCGGGCCGGGCCGATTTCGCGCGTCGAGATCAGCGAGCGCACACAGCTCTCGACGACAACGGTCTCGGCCATCACGGCATCCCTGCTGGACGACGGGCTGATCCTTGCCCGCCATGAGGGAGATTTGAGAAGCGCAGCCGCACGAGGCCGGCCGCGCGTCGCCCTCGAGCTCAACCCGGATGCAGCGCGTGTCGTGGGCGCCAAGATCGCGGCCAATCGCATGGTCTTCGTCGTCACCGATTTCTGCGGGCTGGTGCTGTCGTCCCAGACGCTCGCCCTTCGGGTCGACCGGCAGCCGATCAGCGTCATTGCCGACCTCATCGAAGACGGCGTGCGGCGCTGCGTCGTCGATGCGAACCTGTCGCTCGACGAGATCGACCTCGTCTGCCTGGGGCTTCCCGGCGTTATCGAACACCGCACCGGCCATGTGCGCACCTCGCCGATCTTCCGGGAAACCAACGTCGATTTTGCCCGCGAGATGTCGGAGCGGCTCGGTATCACGACCATGGTCGAGAGCGACGCCCATGCCATCACGCTTGCCCATCACTGGTTCGGCAAGGCGCGCGATCTCGACGACATGGTGCTGGTGTCGCTGGAGCAGACGCTGGGTCTCGCCGTGCTGCACGGCGGCCAGCTGTTTCGCGGCGCGGGTGGCCTCAACCACAATCTCGGCGACCTCGTGCTCGGCCGGGGACCGGAGGGCGCCATCCGGCTGTCCAGCCAGGCCGGCGAAAGCGCCATCCTCGGGGAGCATCCGAATGGCGGCAGGTTTGCCGAGGCGATCCGGCTCGGTCGCGGCATGGCCCATGCGCAGACCCTGATCGCCGCCGAGGACGAGGCCCTCATCGCTGCCGCCATCCGGGCCGGCGAGGCCTGCGGCATGGCGGTCGCCAACATCGTCACGCTATTCGCGCCGCCGCGCGTCATTCTGGTCGGCTCGAGCCTGTCACTCGGCCAGCCCTTTCTCGACAGCCTGCGCGAGGCCTATGCCGCCGCCCTGCCCTCGTCGATCGAGGGCGTCGCCGAACTGGTGTTCGACCAATCCTCCGACGAGACCTGGGCGCAGGGCGCGGCGGTGGTGGCGCTGCGCGAACTCTATGAATCGCCGTGGAGCACGACGGGTCCGGCATCCACGCACTGACAAGACAAGCATCTTCAATCCATTTGGGAGGAAACTTTATGGAAAAGGTCGGCATCGGCATCATCGGCTGCGGCAACATCTCGGGGGCCTATTTGGCCGCGATGAAATCATTCCCCATCCTCGACATCAGGGGCGTGGCGGACCTCAATCGCGACCTGGCCGAGGCGAAGGCTGCCGAGTTCAATCTCAAGGCGGTTGGTATAGACGAGCTCCTCGCGGACCCCACGGTCGAGATCGTCCTCAACCTGACGATCCCCAAGGCCCATGTCGCGGTGGCTTTGCAGGCGCTCGACGCCGGCAAGCACACCTATTCCGAAAAGCCGCTCGGCATCAATTTCGTCGAGGGGCGCAGGCTGGCGGATGCGGCGATGGGCAAGGGGCTGCGGATCGGCGCTGCGCCCGACACCTTTCTCGGCGGCGGCCACCAGACGGCGCGCGCCCTCGTCGACGAGGGTGTCATCGGCCAGCCGGTCGGCGGCACAGCCACCTTCATGTGCCCCGGCCACGAACGCTGGCACCCCAATCCCGCCTTCTACTACGAGGTCGGCGGCGGCCCGATGCTCGACATGGGCCCCTACTACATCACCGACCTCGTCAACCTCCTCGGCCCCGTTTCCCAAGTGGCGGGCTTTGCCGTTTCGCCGCGCAAGGAGCGCATCATCACCAGCGCGCCGCGCAACGGCGAACGCATCCCGGTGCAGGTGCCAACCCATGTCGCCGGCGTCATGGCGTTTGCCAACGGCGCTGTCGTCCAGATCGCCATGAGCTTCGACGTGGCCGGCCACAAGCATGTGCCGATCGAGGTCTACGGGACCGAGGGCACGCTGATCGTCCCGGACCCGAACCGCTTCGAAGGTCCTGTCGAATTTCTGCGAAAAGGCGGCGAGTTCGAAACGCGCGACGTGACCGCCCCCTATGCCGACGGCAACTACCGCTCGCTTGGCGTCGCCGACATGGCCCACGCGATCCGGTCGAAGAGACCGCATCGGGCGAGCGGCAGCCTTGCGCTGCATGTGCTCGAGGTCATGGAGGCCTTCCAGACCGCATCGGACGGCGGTCGCACGGTGACCATTACCACCCAGACGGAACGCCCGGCCCCGCTATCCGAGTCCCTGGTGGACGGGCTGATTGGACGATGAACGAGGAGGAGAAAACCATGCGTGAAGCACTTATCGTCTGGGGTGGCTGGAGCGGCCACGAACCCCAGGAATGCGCCGACGTCATCAAGACCATGCTCGAGGAGGACGGGTTCAAGGTCTATCTCGAAAACAGCACGGAGGCCTTTGCCGACCCGTCGATCCACGACCTGAGCCTCATCGTGCCGATCGTCACCATGTCGAAGATCGAGAAGGAGGAGGTCAAGAACCTCGCGGCCGCCATCGAAGGCGGGGTCGGCATCGTCGGCTACCACGGCGGCGCCGGCGACAGCTTCCGTGACAGCGTCGAATATCAGTTCATCATCGGCGGCCAGTGGGTCGCCCATCCCGGCAACATCATCGACTACACCGTCAACATCACCAAGCCGAACGATCCGGTCATGGAGGGGATCAGCGATTTCCCCTACACGTCCGAGCAATACTACATGCATGTCGATCCCTCGAACGAGGTCCTGGCAACGACCACGTTCACCGGGGACCATGCCTACTGGATCGACGGCGTGGTCATGCCGGTCGCCTGGAAGCGGATGTATGGCAAGGGCCGGGTCTTCTATTCGTCGCTGGGCCATGTTGCGAAGGAATTCGAGGTGCCGGAGATGCGCACCATCTTCCGGCGCGGTGCCAACTGGGCTGCCAGATAGGCGTCTGTCGCCTGCGCCACGGCGCGGGACGGCCATCGCATCTGCAGCGCGAGAGGGCCTGCTCCCTCGCGCTGCAGGCTCTCATTTCCGATCCCGGAATGTTGACAGGCAGGCCGCTGTCTGGCTATCAGGGATCACGGTAATGGATTCTGCCGGGCCGAGAGCCGAACCGCTTCCCCGATGAAGCTGATGACTCCTACTCAACGCGCAATTGGCGAAGGAGTAGAGTCGTGCCAGGAATTCAGTTTTTATCGCCCTCCCCCATCCTATCGTTTATCGAGGGAGCATCGCAGCCATGATGCTCGCCTCGATGTTCGGCCTGCGCCTCCAGCAGCTTCGCAGCCTCGGCAAATGGATTGCCGTTGTCTTTCCCATGGCGATTGCCGTTGGCTCGCTTGTCGCCCTTTTCCTCTGGAGCCTCGACAGGGCAACCGAGCTTCGCTTCGCGTTTCCGGCGCTGATCTACGCCATGCCCGTCGCCGGCTTTGCGATGGTCTGGGCCTACCAGAAGTTCGGCAAATCGGTCGAGGGCGGCAACAACCTGATCGTCGACCAGATCCATGAGCCGGGCGGCGGCGTGCCGCTGCGCATGGCACCCTTCATCCTCGTGACGACCGTGCTCACCCATCTGGTCGGCGGCTCGGCAGGCCGCGAGGGCACAGCGGTGCAGCTCGGCGGCAGCCTCGCGAGCGCCTTTGGCAAGATCTTCAAGCTCGGGCCGGGCGATGTGCGCATCCTGCTGATGGCCGGCATCGCGGCAGGCTTCGGCGCCGTGTTCGGCACGCCGATCGCCGGCGCAGTCTTCGCGCTGGAGGTCCTGACCATCGGCCGGATGCAATACGAGGCCTTGTTGCCGGCCTTGCTGGCCGCGGTCGTTGCCGACTGGACCTGCCATGCCTGGGGCATCCACCATGTCCACTATGCCATCGCCTATCTCGGCGGTGCCGGCGAGGCGGCCGATTTCCACCTCGACCCGCTCCTGCTTCTGAAGGTGGTCGTGGCCGGCGTGACTTTCGGCGTGGCGGCGCATCTTTTTGCCGAGCTTTCCCATCTGGCGTCGTCGGCCTACAGGGCGATCCTTCCCTATGCGCCCCTGCGTCCGGTTCTTGCCAGTGCCATCCTGCTCGGCCTGGTCTACCTGCTCGGCACACGGGAATATCTCGGCCTCGGCGTCTGGTCGCCCAATCCCGGCGACGCGACGATCCTCGGTTTCTTTCGCCCGGGTCACGTCGATGACTGGAGCTGGGCCTGGAAAGCGCTGTTCACGATCGTGACGCTGAGCGCCGGCTTCAAGGGCGGCGAAGTCACGCCGCTGTTTTTCATCGGCGCAGGCCTCGGCAGTGCGCTGGCCGGTGTGCTCGGGGCTCCGGTCGATCTCTTCGCAGCGCTCGGTTTCGTCGCGGTGTTCGCCGGCGCGACCAATACCCCGCTCGCCTGCATGATCATGGGAATGGAGCTCTTCGGCGCGACCCATTCGGTCTACATCGCCGTCGCCTGCTTCGTCGCCTACCTGTGCAGCGGTCACTCCAGCATCTACCTGGCGCAGCGTGTCGGCGTTCCCAAGACGGCCGCCGCGCGGGACTTGCCGCCCGACATCCCTGTTCGCCTCTTGCGCGACAGGAAGACCCGATAGCTCCAAATTCGGATCGGGCCATCGTGTCGAGAGGATTGCCCCGCGCGACCACCGGCAAGCGTTTTGGCGGGCCCATGGCACCTTCCTGAAAAGCAAGGAGATCGTGTACAAGCGCCTAGAGCAATGGGATGTCCGCAGCCACGATGTGGAGACGGCAGACGCGCTCGAAACTGCGGCATCCTGAAGGAGTGAGTGATGATCTATCTCGTGGTGTTTTTCGGTGCGGGGATCGGCGGGGTGCTGCGGCACGCCGTCAACATAGGAGCCGCACGCCTGTTCGGCTTCGGCTTTCCCTACGGGACGCTGACCGTCAATGTCCTGGGCTCGGTAATCATGGGGCTGCTGACAGAATTGTTCGTGGTGCGCTCGGGCCTGCCGCAGGAGCTACGCCTGTTCCTGACGACCGGGATCCTCGGCGGTTTCACCACCTTCTCGACCTTTTCGCTCGATGCCGTGAGCCTCTGGGAGCGCGGTCAATGGGTGCTGGCCGCGAGTTACATTGCTCTTTCCCTGGTCTTGTCGATGGCGGGCCTGTTTGCAGGCCTGATGTTGATCCGCATGGCAGGGCAAGGCCACGGTTGACACTTTGGTGCCCTGTGGCCTCGCTTGCGGGACGGGACGCTCCGTCGTCCGGGGCCTCGATTCCAGGCGGTATCGACCGCCTATCGCCCGCCTTCCATCTTTCGGTGGCGCTGGGTCGTGCCAGCCTTGCCGTAGGGGTAATCGGAAGGCTGGGGCGCGCTCACTGCGTTCAGTCGTTCCATTTCGTCGGCAGAGAGCGCCAGTTCCGCCGCACCGAGATTGTCGGCCAGTTGCTCGGGCGTCCGGACACCGAGGATGACAGACGTTACCGCCGGCCTGGCGGCGGTCCAGGCCAGGGCGACCTGCGCCATTGTCGCTCCGCGCGCCTTGGCGATCTCCTCCACCGTCGCGATGATGGCCCACACCTTCTCCTGGGCGTTGCGGCCGGGATAGGCTTCCCCTCCCCGATTCGGATTTTCGCCGAGACGGGTCGCACCTGTTGGCATCTGGTCGCGCTTGTATTTCCCGGTCAGCCAGCCGCCGCCGAGTGGCGACCAGGGCAGCATGCCCATGCCGGCATCGAGGCAGGCGTCGACGACCTCGAGCTCGATATCTCGGACCAGCAGATTGTACTGCGGCTGCAGCGTGACGGGGCGGCTGTAGTGGTGCGCCTTGGCAATCTCCGCCGCCTTGGCGATATGCCATCCGAGGTAGTTGGAAAAGCCGTAGTAGCCGATCTTCCCCGCCCTGACGGCATCGTCGAGAAAGCGCAGCGTTTCCTCGATCGGTGTCAGCGCATCCCAGGCATGCATCTGGTAGAGATCGATGCACTCCACCCCCAGACGCTTCAGGGACTGGTCCAGCGCCTGGCCGAGATGACGGCGCGACAGACCGATATCGTTCGGACCTTCCCCCATCGGAAACCGGCCCTTGGTGGCGACGACTGCCTGTGCGGCCTCTGTCGGCCGTGCCTTGAGCCAGCGGCCGATGATCTCTTCGGAAACACCGGCGCTATAAACGTCGGCCGTATCGATGAAATTGCCTCCCCAGGCGAAATAGTCGTCGAGCAGCTTGTGCGATGCGGCCTCATCCGCTTCGGCTCCGAAGGTCATTGTCCCCAGGCAATATGCCGTAACGATCGTGCCGCTCGGTCCCAGCTTGCGATAGTCCATGTGATTTCCTCCCTGCGCGGATGCCTGGCATCCAACAATGCGCGCCCACATCGCGTGGCACGCTCGATCGGCGCGACGGGCGCCTGAATTCTGCTCACTGCCTGCTCTCGGTGGGCACAGGCGTCTCGCCCGGCGTCGTCTGGCCAGGATGAACGAAGAACGCGTAAATTCCAAGGGTAAGCATAACAGCAACGAGGAGCGCCGCGAGATAAATCAGCATGTTGCCGCGAATATCCGACCTGCCCATCTCGTACTCCCCGTGGGTCCACAGGACCCAAGTTTTCACTCCATACGCTCTTAAAACTTGGAGGCGGCGGAGTGGTTCCACGGCCTTTCCGCTGGCGCACTTCGATGCGACGCCAACAGCCGGGTCTCTCGGGAAAGCTAACGGGCGTAGGTCAGGCCTTGATTTTCATATCCCTGACGTCCGCTACCCCGGACGTGGCGACGGCGAGCGATTGTGCGAGCACGCCGTTGAACAACGGACAGACGAAGAACAGATCGCGATAGGTCTGGCTAGCGGCGTTTTCGAGCGCATGGGCCAGCGCTTTCAACAGCACGGATCCCGATCGGAAAGCATAGGTGCCCGCCGAGGCTTCGTCTGAAATGACGCGCTTTTCGGCAGCCTCGACGACCTCTCCATGCGCATTCCGGCGCAGGTAACTGTAAAGCGGATTCTGGCTCGGGAAGGTCAGCGCCAGGCCGCCGACGTTGCGGTGCCGGACGAAATAAAGGGCGGGATCGAGGGCTGTCGCATAGATTATGTCGGCGAGATCGACGACGACGGGACGGTTGTCGGCGCCGAATTGCAGTGCCGCCCCGGCAAGGCTGCTGAAGGCGGCGCCGGTGGTGAAATGGGAGAGAAAAACGACGCGGCAGCCGGGAAACCAGGATTGCAGATGTTCACGGGCGAAGGCGCGGGTTTCCGGCCGGTCGTGCAGCACGAATGCGTAGTTCGCGGACGGGGTTGACGCTGCCCAGGGTCGCTGGCCGAGCGTGGCCTTGAGGAAAGGCTCGCCGGCCCCGATATCGAGGAGGGCCTTGAGGCTGCCGTCGGCGGAGACGAAATCCGGGCCCGCCAGGGGCACGACGATGTTGACGCCGGCACTGCTCATGGGCGTCAGGAAGCCATGGCGACGGGCGCATCCAGCGAGGGCGGCGCGCCGCTGGCAGACAGGAATGCCGTCAGGTCTTCCGGGGTCCCGAGGCCCTTCATGGCATCCGGGCTGACCTCGTAGATGCCGATCCGGGCACCGTTGCGGATCATGTAGTTATAGGCCGGGCAGGTATAGAACTCGTTGTTGACCCGGTCGTTGCAGGCGATCATGTCGACAGCAGCTCGGACGAAATCGGAGCCGCGGCGGAAGAGATAGATGCCGACCGTGGCGAGATCCGAGATCGGCTTCTTCTCCGCCACCTCGGTGACGAGACCGCGATCGTCGATCTTGGCGAAGGACCATTTCGGATCCATCTGGGCATCGCGAAACACCAGGATCGAGCCGTCCAGCCGGCGCTCCAGGCAATCGGCGACAAAGGCAGCGCAGTCGAAATCCACCCATTGGTCCGAATTGGCAATCAGCAGCGGACGGTCGTTGTCGAAGCTGGAGCGCG
Source organism: uncultured Sphingomonas sp. (assembly GCA_964658415.1). GTDB lineage: Bacteria > Pseudomonadota > Alphaproteobacteria > Rhizobiales > Rhizobiaceae > Rhizobium. Next base: position 11,186 of record CAZZZI010000106.1, read on the forward strand.
CCAGCAGCACCGTGCACGCCGTCCCCTCGGTCAGGCGGTCGACCGCCCGGATCGTGGTGCCCATTGCCCTGAGACGCTGCACATCCCGGTCGCAGGCCTTCATGTGTTCGGCGCGCAGCAGCACCGTTGGCGTGGCATTCGCGGGGCAGACGTTGCCGATGACGTGCTCGAGCATCATCCGTCCATCGACGTCGATAAACGGTTTCGGCTTGCCCCAGTTCTGCTTGGCAAAGCGGCTGCCCTCGCCGGCGGCCGGAATGAGGACGTTGATTGCGAGCTCATTGCCGGCGGTGTCCCGCAGGCTCGCTGCAAGGTCGGTTGCCGAGAACTCGGCAATTTTTTCCGGCGAGTAGAAGCTGTAGTATCGCGACGCCTCGATCTTCGCATAGGCGACGGGTTGGTCGCCGAGGATGATCTGGTTGAGCGCGGCAGAGAAATAGTAGTGTCCGTCGACATCGTCGCCGTTCAGGATCGCGCGGCGGGCCGCTGCAAAGAAGTCGCCTGCCCGTCGGAAATAATAGAAGCCGGCAACGGCGATGTCGGAGACGACGCGCTTTTCCGCAGCCTGTGCCACCCGCCCGACGCCCTCCGGGACAATGTAGCACCAGCGGGGGTGAACGGAGCGGAAGGTGATGACGCCGGAGGCGACATCGTCCTGACGGAACGTGTCCAGGATCTCCATCAGCGGCGCATCGATGATCTGGTCGCTGTTGCAGATGACGAGCGGCTGGTCGAGGTCGAGTTCGTCGCCGGCCAAGAGCGCCGAGCAGAGCCCGCCTTTGGTCTCGCCTGTCCGCTGAATGACTTTCGTCCCCGGTCCGCCGACGATGGCGAGGGTTTCGTCCAGCGAAAACCTGCGGGCGTCATCGGCAGCGATGATGAAGCAGAATTGCGCATCTGCGATCGTGCCCCGCAACGCCGATACGACGCAGTCGATCATCGGCTTGCCGGCGATCTCGATCAGCGGCTTGGGGAAGAAATACTCCTGCTCCGGGAAGAACTGGGAGCGGCTGGCGATCGGCATGAGAATCTGCATAGCGAAATCCTGATCGGTGTTAGGCTGTCTTGCGACGGAAATCTGCCGGCTCGCCGGCATTGGCCGGTTCCCGTCTGGATGCCTGAAGGTCCGGTGCGCCCTGCTCCAGCAGCCGACCCATGTCGGCAAGCTCGATTTCGCTGATGCGCGCCATGATCCGCTCATAGGTAACGTCTGCCGGCGTGCCGATGACCAGCACATGGGCACCGCTTGCGCGCGCGGCGCGGATGCCGTGCTCGTTGTCTTCGAGGATCAGGCACTCGTGCGGCTCCACGCCGAAGATCTGCATGGCAGCCAGATACATTTCCGGGTCCGGCTTGGCCTTGGCAACATCCTCATTGGAAACGATGGCATCGATGAACGGCGACAGCGCCGCCAGGCGCATCATCACCTCGATGGAGTTGCGGATCGAATTCGAGCAAACGGCGATCTTGCGCCCTGCCTTGTGCAGACGGGAGAGCGCCTTCTGGTGGTGGAACACCGGCTTGCAGCGCAGATGGGTCAGCTCGATCGTGTAGTTCTGCTTCAGGGCATTCAGCAGGTCGTGCAGCCCTCTCGGCAGGCCGTGGGCGGCGGTCAGTATTTCGAGCTTGCGGCGGGTCGGCAGGCCATCGAAGGTCGAGAGATGGGACTCGCGGCTGATCGTATAGCCGAACAATTCGAGCGCGCGGTTGAGCGCCTCGTAGTGCCAGTCCTTGGCGTCGATCAGGACACCGTCCATGTCAAAGAGAACTGCCTTGATCATGCTGTTTCACTCCCGAAATAAAGGGCTGCTGCGTCGGGAAAGTCCGTGCAGAGCAGCATGGAAGACAGGTCCAGCGCCTGCCGCTCGCGCAGAGATGCCCAGAAGGCCTCGTGCGGACGCTTGTGGAGTTCAGGCGAGACAAGCGCGATCGGCTTGCGGTTCGCGGCAAGCTCGGCTGCGATGTCCAGCTGGGGAAAATCACCGGTGAAATTGTCGAGCCATATGCCGGACGATTCCGAAACAAGGGCCGGCGTGGGCTCATATTCGCTGACGCGCGTGTAGACCGGCATTTCGGCCCTGATGTAGGCGAGCATGTCGGGGACGGACATGTCGAACACGAAATAGGAGGTGATGCCCCGCGCATTGAGCGCGCGCCGGGTCATTTCAGCCAGGCCATCCGCCTTGATGTTCAGCGCCAGGACGCCGGTGCAGCCGTTCGACGCATAGACGTCGAGAAGCCAGTCGAAGGTGATCAGCTCGTCGGAGCGAAGCGGAGGGTCGTGGGAGATGACCAGCGTGCCGTCGAGGTCGCGGATATCCGTTTCAAGCCCGAAGCCGGCGAGCAGAGCGCCGGATAGCGCCTCGCGCGAATTCTTGGCGACATCGCTGTTCCAGCGGCCGCGATGCGCAAGGATGTCGCCCCTCGCAATCGTCCTCATGCCTCACCCCCGCCCGAGATCGCCAGTGCACATGCCGTGCCCGCGTGACCGTTGCAGCAGCGAGACCCAATGTCGCGCCGTTGCCGCCATTGGAGGGTGCGCAGCTTGTGCCAGCCTTATGGCTGCTCGGTTTGGGGAGAAAAGGGTGTTTGCGTGATCAGGTCAGAGTTGTGCTGAGCAGTTTTTGCCTTTCACCTGCGACGAACAGCTGAGGTCGGCGAAGAGAGGAGATGGGTTTAGTGGGCAAGCGTTTCTGCCTGCTGGCCGTCGTCCGATCCCGCCTGGGGGGCCATGGCACTCTGCTCTGCCATTCGGGCCGAGAGATCGAAGAGATCGGTCAATTCCTGTTGGTCGCGATAGGCCGCAAGCCAGCTCTGCTCGTTCGATGCCGGGCCGTGCCCGGTGTCGTCTATCCAGGAGGCCAGGGGATCCTGCGTTTCGTCATCTGTCGATGTCTCGGCTTCCAGCGGCTGGAACTGGGCAATGAACAGGCCGATCTTCTGCAGCTGCGCCCGCTGCTGCATGCGCCGCTCGTTGGCGATCAGAAGACGGAAGGCATTGATAAGGCTTGCCTTCGGGCCAGGCAGCTCCGACACGTCAACCAGTCTGGTCTCCGTCATGGGGTTGGCCTTGAGGTAGATAAGGAACTCGCGCACGACATGCCCCGCATGCATGAGCGGCGCCTTGTCCGCCGTTACTTCGGGTGCCGTGGTGTCGAGCGTTCCGCCATGAAGTTCCATGTGCCAAATCCTTCGTATTTGCTGCGTTAACGCATTCGAAAGGAATTGGTTCAACGGACCCGCAACGCCCGGACGGTAGGGGTCGGTTATGAACGCTGTTGGCGGGGCGAGACACGGCCTCTTGGATGAGGCCGTGTCAACAAAGCCTTAGTCGCGGAACTTGGTATCCAGCTCGTTGATCGCAGCGACGTTGGAGGCGCTGCGGCCGTTCTCGTCGAAGGTCTGGGCGAGATAGGCGTCGGCGATCGACTTTGCGACTTCGCTGCCGATGACGCGCGAGCCCATGGTGATGATCTGGGCATTGTTGGAAAGGGCTGCGCGTTCGGCCGAATAGGTGTCGTGGCAGAGGGCGGCGCGGATGCCGGGAACCTTGTTGGCGGAGATCGACACGCCGATGCCGGTCCCACAGACGAGGATGGCGCGGTCATACTTGCCGGCCAGAACGTCGGCCGCGACGCGCGCCGACAGGTTGGCGTAGAATTCGTCGGAGCCGTCGGTGGGCTTGGAAACCTCGGAGACCTCGTGGCGGTCCTTGAGGTATTCTGCGAGCACGTGGGCCAGCCCGTTTCCGGCGCTATCGCCAGCAATTGCGAGTTTCATGGGTTTTCTCCTTCTTGGGTGAACTGGATATGGGGTCGATC
>CAZZZI010000107.1:0-14996 GCA_964658415.1 uncultured Sphingomonas sp.
CCATCAAGGACCGGCCCGCATCGCTGGCAGCCGGCAACGACCTCGACATGCCGGAGAGCAAGCCCCGCAAGGCTCGGCTTCTCGCCGCCATCGAGGCTGGAAAAGTCGACGAAGCGCGGCTCGACGAGGCCTGCGCCCGGGTGATCGCCCTCGCCCGTCGTTGCCAGGCTGGCGCCCAGCCGGCTGTCCCGCCCGACCTCGATCTCCACCATGCCCTCGCCCGCCAGATCGCGGCAGAATCCATCGTTCTGCTGCGCAACGAGCATCGGACACTGCCCCTCGATGCGAGCGCTTCCGGCGATATACTGGTGGTCGGGGATGGCGCGCTGATACCGACGATCCAGGGATCTGGCTCCGCGACGACCAACCCCTATCGGGTCGACAGCCCGTTCACACAGATTGCCGCGCGCGCTTCGCCTGATCTGACGGTTCGTCACATGGCTTTTCCCGGGGCGGAGGACGCCACGCTGGACATGGCAACGCAGGCCGTCCTCGCGTCCGCCATTGCGGCTGACGTGGTCATCGTCTTTGCCGAGAACGAGAAGAGCCGCAATGGGGAAGGCAACGATCGCGACAGCCTCAGGCTCGCTGCCGGCCACGATCAGCTCATCCGCTCACTTGCGCGTGCCGGACGAAAGGTCATCGTCGTGCTCAGCATGCCGGATGCGGTCGAAATGCCTTGGCTCGACAGCACCGATGCCGTGCTCGCCTGCTTCTACCCCGGCCAGGGCGGCGGGGAGGCCATTGCGCGGGTGCTGTTCGGCGAGCAGAATCCCTGCGGGAAACTGACGACGACAATGCCTGCGCGCCTGGAGGACATCCCCGGCTGGCACAGCTATCCCGGCGAGAATGGCCGGCACGTCTACAGCGAAGGAATATTCGTCGGCTACCGCTTCTATGATCTCAAAACCGTGCCGCCGCTTTTCCCGTTCGGCCATGGCTTGAGCTACACTCAATTCTCCTACGAGGAGATGGTGCTCGACAGACAGGACATCGGTCCTTCGATGAGCTGTACTGCCAGCATCACCATCCGCAATACGGGATCTGTGGCCGGCAAGGAAATCGTCCAACTCTACGTCCGCCCCGTAAAGCCGGGCCTCCGGCGGCCCATACGGGAACTCAAGGCATTTGCAAAGATCGCGCTCCAGCCGGGCGAGGCCACGGTCGTGTCCCTGCCGCTCGCCCCGCGCGATTTCCAGTATTTCGATGTTTCCCGCGCCACTTGGGTGCTCGATGCGGAGGCCTTTATCATCGAAGCTGCGGCGTCCTCCCGCGACATCCGCCTCGAATGCCGCCTTGACTGCGTCTCCGAGACCTATCCCCCGGCGCCGCTATCGACGCTCTCGCCTCCGTCGCTTGTCTTTGCAAACGCAAAAGCCGCCCCGGTGCTGACGGCATTGCTGATGGCAAAACTCGATATGTCAGAGCCAGATGCCACGGCGCTCCTGAACAAGCTCGACGGATCGTTCCTCGGCTTCTACGACACGTTGAGCTGGTACATCGGTGACGAAATTGCCGAAGCCGAACTCGAGGCACTTTTCAGGGCGTTGAATGAAGACGAGCTGCAGATGCCCGAAACCGGCGTAAAATAAAGCAGGCGCTAGACATAGCGAACCTCCACGCCCAGCTTCTCCAGGCGGTGGCGGATCGAGTGCGGCATGCCGGTGTCGGTGATGATCACATCGACGCGCGACAGGGAAAATGCCTTTGAGGAGGCGCCGATATCCCACTTGGTCGAATCCGCCACGAGGATCACCCGCCGCGCCATGCGAACGAGATTGCGCTTGGTCCGCGCAATGTCTTCCGTCACATCGACCACATCGAACGAGTGGTCGATCGCATGGGCGCCCACGAAAGCCTGATGCGCCACGAGGCCGCCGACGGCCTTGTCCAGGTCCGATACGATCGTGCTGACGGTGCTGGGAAAGACCCTGCCGCCGATCATGTGCACATCGAGGCCCGGTCGATACATCAGATGCTGGGCGATGTTCATGCCCGTGGTCGCAACGACGACGTTCTTGACGGGAGGCATTTGCATGGCGACTTGCAGCATCGTCGATCCGCTGTCGAAGACCACCGACTGGTTGTCCGTGATCAGCCGTGCCGCCATCTGCGCGATGCGCCGCTTGGCGTCGAAGTTGCGGTGCATCCTTTCCTCGAACGCCGCGGCAGGCGAATCCGCTGGCAGGGCAATAGCGCCGCCGTGGGTCTTGATCAGCTGTTTCTTCGCGTCCAGCATCTCGAGATCGGAGCGGATGGTCACCTCGGAAACGGCGAATCTTTCGGCCAGCTGGCTGGTTTTTGCCTGACCGACCCGCTGAAGCTCCAGCATGATCTGTTGTCGTCTTTGTTCTGCAAGCATGTCTGATCCGTGTCTGTGGGCGTGCGGTTGTCATTTCCTTTCGAAAAATGAAAGCGCCGACGCTCATTTGCCTCTTCAATCTGCATATATTGCGGATTTTGTATAAAAAAATCTCAATTAAATCTAGCAAAGGACCAAAACGAAAGAAATCGAAATATTGAATATTTTTTTTCTTTCGAGTTAGCTGGCTTTCAGACCAGTCACAGCATGAAGGATTTTACTGACATGGGCCTCGGAACCGCAATTCGCCTGAAGCGTCTCTTTTCTCATCCGTCCGGCAATTTGTTCGGCGGGGCGGTCGACCATTTCGTCGGATACGGCAATGTCAGAGAAGGCGGTCTGGCCGACCTGCCGGGTGCCCTGGCGCGCGTCATGGCCGGCGGTCCCGATTACGTCAGCATCCAGCCGGGTGCTGCCCGTCATCTCTGGCCGGCCTATGCCGGCAAGGCGGCACTCGTCATTCAGGCTGGCTGCTTCACCGCCGATGACCGCATCCGTCAGCTGATCGCAACCCCGGAAGACGCAGTGCGCTATGGCGCGGATGCGCTTGCCGTCGCCATTCCCGTGCGCGGAAACACGGAAGGCGAATATATCCGCTGGCTGACCGATACCGTCAACGCAGCGGCCCGCTTCGAGATGCCTGTCGTGGCGCATGTCTATCCCCGCGATTTTGCAAACGGCGGCAAGATCGTCTTCACACCCGATGAGATCGCCTACGCCGTGCGCATCGGCTTCGAGACCGGCGTCGACGTTATCAAGGTCGGATACACGGGCGATTTCGAGTCCTTCAAGGAAACGGTGGCGACCTGCCCGGTACCGGTGGTTATCGCCGGGGGTCCGAAAACCGATACGCTGCTCGGCGCCTTGACCCAGACCAGCGAGGCGTTGCGTGCCGGTGCCAAGGGGGCTGTGGTCGGACGCAACCTGTGGGGTCATGGCGATACGACGAAGGCCGCGCGCGCTTTCAAGCTTGTCATTCACGATGGCATGGCACCGGAAGCGGCGCTGGCAGCAGCGGGCGTGTAATCCCATGGCGGTCGGTCTCGAAGTGCTTGGCTTCGGTGCCATCTCGATCGACGACATTCTCTATGTCGATCGACCGTTGACCGCCGGCAAGGGAAAGGTCACGGCGCGGACCCGCGATTACGGCGGCAATGTCGCGACGGCGCTTGTCGCCGTTGCAAGGCTCGGCGGGCGGGCCGGGTTCATCGGCTGGCTGAGCGATCAGCCCCTCGCCGATCCGAGTGCCGGCGAACTGGAGCGGCACGGTGTCGACATCTCGTTCGCGCCCCGTCGACCCGATGCCCTGGCGATCCGCTCGGCCATCACGGTCGGGTCGGATGGGGATCGGTTCATCGCCTATGACGACGACGTGCCCCATGGGACTTCCGAGGACCTCGGCGACGATGTGCTGGCGCAGGCGAAAGTTCTGCTGATCGATGGCTATGCCACCGCTTCGGACGGGATCGTCGCACGGGCGCGGACGCTCGGGCTGGCGGTTGTCGCCGATATCGAATGGTCGGTGGGCCCCGCGACCGATTGCCTGATCGACCTGTCGGATCATCTTGTGCTGCCGCTGGCATTTGCAGCGGCCCACACCGGGGAAAACGATCCTGCGACGATCCTTTGCGATCTCTGGTCGCCCAGTCGAGCCGCAGTCGTTCTCACCGATAGCGATCGCGGCGCCTATCTTTGGCAGAAGGGCGACGCCGTCCTCTGGCATGTCCCGGCCTACGGGGTTCGAGCCGTGGATACGACGGGTGCCGGCGATTGCTTCCATGGTGCCTATGCGCTGGCGCTGGCAAGGGGAACCGCGCCGCTCGACTGCGTGCTTTACGCCACTGCGGCGGCAGGCATTTCGGTGACCGGACGGGGCGGTCGGCTCGCCCTTCCTGACCACGAGACATGCATTGCATGGATGGCTGCCGACGGTCGTCCGGTTCCGGTTGCCTTGACGGAACCGGAGGGAGCGTCGATGGGCGCGCCACCACCACTCATGGCGGAATCCTAGGCCTGATATTTTACGTGCTTGCGCTTTAAGTGCCGACAGGGGCGACATTGGGTGGAGATGTCGCGCGGTTGGGGTGGTGACGACATGAGGGAGGATGCGGCGTGGCCGAAGTGGTGCTGGACAAGATTTGCAAGACATTCGGAACGCACTTCCATGCGATCAAGGATCTCAGCCTGGCCATCAAGGATGGCGAATTCCTGATCCTCGTCGGCCCGTCCGGATGTGGAAAATCGACCGCGCTGCGCATGATTGCCGGACTTGAGGATATCAGCAGCGGCACGCTGAGCATCGGTGGCGAGAATGTCGTCGACCTGTCGCCGAAGGAGCGCAACATCGCCATGGTCTTCCAGAGCTACGCGCTCTACCCGCATATGACCGTGTTCGACAATATCGCCTTCTCGATGAAACTCGCTGGCAAGAGCAAGGCGGAACGCACGAAGCGTGTGCATGAAATCGCCAAGACGCTGCAGTTGAGCAAGGTGCTCGACAGCAAGCCGGCAGCACTCTCCGGCGGCCAGCGCCAGCGCGTCGCGATGGGGCGGGCGATGGTGCGCGAGCCCACCGCCTTTCTGATGGACGAGCCGCTCTCGAACCTCGACGCAAAATTGCGGGTGCAAATGCGGGCCGAGATCGTCAGCCTGCAGCGCCAGCTTGCGGTCACGACGATCTATGTGACGCACGACCAGACCGAGGCGCTGACCATGGGCGACAGGGTGGCCGTGCTCAAGGGCGGCGTCCTGCAGCAGGTGGACACGCCGAAGAACCTCTACAGCAAGCCGGTGAATGCCTTCGTCGCAGGATTCATCGGTTCGCCCTCGATGAACCTCTTTCAGGGCCGCCTGCAGGACGGTCGCATCGCTCTCTCGACATTCTCCGTGCCGCTGCCGGACAATGCGTTCGAACGGTCCCCCGCACTCAAGGCGTTCGAGGGCAAGACGGTGATTTTCGGTATCCGGCCCGAAGATCTCTATGACAGCAAGCTTGGGTCCGGATCGCATTATCCAACCGTGCCGGCGACCGTCAAATCGATCGAGGAACTCGGCTCCGACTGGATCGTCCATCTGAACATCGATGCGGTCCGTGTCGATTCCGGCGATCCCGATGCCGTCGAGGATCTGACGAGCGCTCCCAATGCCGTGGCGAAGTACGAGGCGGTCAGCCAGATACGCGCGGGCGAGCGGATCGACGTCGGCATCGACGTCGCCAAGCTGCATTTCTTCGACCCGCAAACGCACCTGGCAATCTAGGTTTCGCGCCGCCGGAGAGTTCAGACGCTTGCTTTACAGATCCGCCGACATGAGACGTGGTTTCGTTTGTTTACGGAAGTAAAGAAAAAATAGGTCGCAGGTAACCTGACTGGATGCCAAGTATTTTGGAAGGCTTCAATTTTTACGCTGCGGTATCAATGACTTATTTGTCTATCTTTGTCTGGGAGGAGTCCAGGCTAAGTGCGTTTGCAGTTCGTCGTTGACAGACATCTGCATTCGGAAACCTAGTGGCGTTCGGTCTGGGGAGGATCGAACATTCAACTTTCCCATGGGAGGGGATCATGAGAACTAAGAATCTTATTGCGGCTGCTGCGATTTGGGCTTTGTGCTCTACGGCTGCTTTCGCCGATACCACCATTGAATTCATCCAGTGGTGGGAGCCTGAAATGCCCGCCGGCGCACTGCGCGGGATCATGAACGATTTCGAGGCAGCCAATCCCGGCATCAAGGTCAAGCTGGTCAGCGGACCCTATGCCACGACACACGACCAGATCGTGGTCGGCGCCGCCTCGGGAACGCTGAGCGACGTCGTCGGCCTGGACGGTGCCTGGGTCAACGGCCTGGCAAAACAGGGCGCGATTGCCTCGATGGACGGTCTGATGACCGAGGCCAAATACGACAAGAGCCAGATCGCCGATATCGTCAAAGTCGGCGGCAAGAGCGTCATGTTCCCGCTCGCCTCTTTCGTCTATCCGGTCTTCGTCAACCTGGACCTCGCCAAGGCGGCCGGTGTCGACAAGATGCCGGGCACCCGCACGGAGTTCGCTGAGGCCGCCAAGAAGATGACGGACGCTTCGAAGAACCAGTACGGATGGGTGCTGCCGCTGTCGCTGCAGAACCCCGGCGGCATCCAGAACGATGTGATGTCGTGGAACTGGGCATCCGGCGGATCGATGCTGAAGGACGGCAAGCCCGACCTTGAAAATGAATCGGTCGTCGGCACGCTTACCTATATCAAATCCCTGCAGGACGCCGGCGTCATCTCGCCCGGCATCTTCGCAAAGAAGGAGCAGGACAAGGTCGAGGAATTCGTCAACGGCCGCGTCGGCATGATGATCGACTCGCTGGCCCACATCAACCTGATCCGCCAGCGCAATCCGAAGCTCAACTTCGGCATCTCGGCTCTGCCTGCGGTCGACGGCTACACGGGCAAGCGCGGACTTCCCTATGCCTCCTGGGGCATCGGTATCAGCGAAGGCAGCAAGCACAAGGAGGAGGCCTGGAAGCTCGTCTCCTACCTGATGAGCCCGGATGTGAACGGGCGCCTGGTCTCGATCGCCAATGCTTTCCCCGGCAACGTCAATGCCAAGCCCGACTTCACCAAGTCTGATCCGCTGTTTGCAGAAGCCTTCAAGATCTTCCAGAGCGGCAAGCTTGCCAACGAGTTCGTCGGCCTGCCGGTTGCCGAAGATCTGATGCGTGCCTTGGGCATCGAAGTGCAGAAAATGTTCGACGGTTCGGAGACGGCCAAGCAGGCCGCCGCCAAGGCGCAGAAGGAATGGATGGCGAAGTTCTAGGCCAGACCGGCCGCAGGCCCTGGCAGAGCGATCGATTTGCCTGCCGGGGCCTCCCGTGACTTCATACGTCTCACGAGAACTGGGAACCATACGTGATGAGCAGCATCGCCCAAGATGTCAGCGAAAATCCTGCGAGAAAACGAAGCAAAGGCTTCCTGTCCTACAGAACGAAAAAGAAGCTCGTGCCGTATCTCTACGTGGCGCCGGCGACGTTCATCTTTGCCCTGCTGATGCTGTTTCCGATGATCATGGTGCTTCGCTATTCGCTGATGGATGGCGCGATCATGAAGAAGGATGCGGCATTCGTCGGACTGCAGAATTACGCGACCATCCTCGACGATCCGATATTCTGGCAGGCCTTCGGCCAGACCCTCTATTTCACCGTCATGAGCGTGGTCTTCCACTTTCTCATCGGCCTCGCCTTTGCCATCCTTCTGAACACGGACCGTGTGGATCCGATCATCCGGAGCATCCTGCGGGTTCTCTATATTCTTCCCTGGCTTTTCACGGCTGTGATCATCGCCATCATCTGGCGGCTGCTGCTCGACCCGAACGGCGTGATCAACAGCATCCTGATGGCGCTGCACATCGTCAATTTCAAAGTCGAATGGTTTTCGTCGACATCCACCGCTCTCCACGCCCTGACCTTTGCCAATATCTGGGCCGGATATCCGCTTTACATGGTCAGTCTTCTCGCTGGTCTGCAGGGCATTCCCAAGGACCTCTACGAGGCCGCCGGTATCGACGGCGCCAACGAATTGCAGAAGTTCTGGTACATCACCATTCCGCAATTGATGCCGATCATCATCAGCATCGCACTGCTGGATTTCATCTGGACGATGCAGGTGTTTCCCCTCGTCTGGATGACGACGGGCGGCGGGCCGATCTATTCGACGGAGGTGCTGAGCACCTACACCTACAAGCTTGCCTTCTCGCAATATGAATTTTCGCTCGCCTCGGCCAGTGCGATCATCATCCTCGTCGTCTCGATGAGCGTCACATATTTCTACATCAAGCATCAGAAGAGGCGGTAACCCATGGCAAGACGTTCATCGCGCCGCTCCGTGCTTCCGACTGTAGTGACCTATGTGGGACTGGCCGTCGGACTGGTGTTTTCCGGCTTCCCGATCCTCTGGATGTTCTTCAGCTCGCTGAAGTCCAATACCGAGATCTTTGCGCTGCCGCCGAAGCTGTTGCCGGATGTCTATACGCTGGTCGCCTATGCGACCATCTTCAACGATCCCGTCAAGATCCGCTTCTTCATCAACAGCTACATCGTCGCCGGCATCGTGACGCTGTTGACGCTCCTCGTTGCCATCATCACTGCCTACGGGTTCAGCCGTTATACGTTCCGGTTCAAGAACACGCTGAGCATCTTCATCATCAGCACGCAGACCGTGCCGCCGATCACCCTGCTGATCCCTTATTTCGGCATGGTCGTCGCTTTCGGGATCTTCGACACCTACTTCGCGCTGATCCTGACCTACCTGGTCTTCACCCTGCCCTACGCGATCCTGTTGATGACGGGGTATCTCAATACCCTTCCGAAAGAGCTGGACGAGGCAGTGCTGGTCGATGGCGGCTCCAGTTGGACGGCGCTGTGGCGGGTGATCGTGCCCGTCTCGATACCGGGCATCGTCGCCACGGCGGTCTACACGTTCCTGCTGGCGTGGAACGAGTTCCTGTTTGCGCTGACGCTGACCAAGTCGATGGATTTGCGAACGGTGCCGATCGGCATCCAGCTGCTCATGGGCCAGCATGCCTTCGAATGGAACGAGATGATGGCGATGAGCGTCCTCGGTTCGCTGCCGCTTCTGGTTCTCTATCTCTTTGCCCAGCGCTACTTCCTCGCCGGCATGACCTCCGGTTCGGTCAAGAGCTGACCCGGCATCGACGCGCGACCATCTCCGCCAGGCGCCGATCTCATCTGCCGGGCCTAAACCGGCCGGATCGTCTCAATCCAGGGGCTTGTAGGCGATGACGTCCATCTCGACCTTGACGTCGACCATCATCGGCGATTGCACAGTGGAGCGTGCCGGCGGGTGATCGATGAAGTGCTTCTGGAAGACGGCATTGAAGCTGGAGAAATCGCGGGCATCGTCGAGCCAGACGTTGACCTTGACCACGTGCTCGAGCGTGCAGTCGGCAAGCGCCAGCGCCGATTTCAGATTGGCGATCACCTGCTCCGTCTGGGCAACGATATTGCCGACGATAACCTCGCCATCGATGGTCGGCACCTGGCCCGAGACATAGACGTAGTCGCCGGCGCGAACGGCCTTGGCGAAGGGACGGCGCTGGCCGCCGGCCTGGGCGTCGGCGATATCGTAACGGATGAGTTTGTTGCTCGTCATGAAGAGGTCTTTCAGTTTGGTTTTACACGTGCGGCCGCAGAGCCGCTGCGCATTTCAGCTATGGTGTCAGGCCACGTCCTGGACGAAATGGCCGGGCGAAACTTCCCGATAAATACGCTTCGGTGCAACATAATCGAAGGGACGGATCGGACTTTTTATCTCTTCCGTCAGAGGCGGTGCGGAATGGCCACGACGCGCCGGATCGGGGATCGGCACCGCGGAGATCAGGCGGCGCGTATAGGCATGCTGCGGATTGTCGAATATGGCCGCGCGCGGGCCGATCTCGACGATTTCGCCGAGGAACATGACCGCGACACGGTGGCTCATCCGCTCCACCACGGCCATGTCGTGGCTGATGAAGAGATAGGCAAGGCCGCGCTTCTCCTGCAGGTCGAGCAGCAGGTTGGAGACCTGCGCCTTTACTGAAACGTCGAGTGCGGAGACCGCTTCGTCGGCAACGATGAATTTCGGATCGAGCGCCAGGGCCCGGGCGATCGAGATACGCTGCCGCTGGCCGCCGGAAAATTCGTGCGGGTGCCTGTCCGCCATCGCAGCCGACAGTCCCACCTGCTCCAGCAGTTCTTCGACCCGCGCCTTGGCGTCTCGCCGGCCCATCAGGCCATGGGCGAGAATCGGTTCGGCAATCGCCGATCCGACGGTGAGGCGCGGATTGAGCGAGGCAAAGGGGTCCTGGAAGATCATCTGCGAGGTGCGGCGCATGGTGCGCAGTTCGCGTGTACCGGCTTTCGTCACATCCTGGCCGTCGATGACGATCGAGCCGGCGGACGGATTGAGAAGGCGGATGATGGCGCGGCCGGTCGTCGACTTGCCGCAGCCGGATTCGCCGACCAGCGACAGTGTTTCGCCCGGACGAAGATCGAAGGACACGTCTTCGACGGCATGGACGCGGCCGGTCGGCAGGTCGAAGCGCACGGAAAGCCGATCCACCTTGAGGATCGGCGCGACGCTCAGAGCGACGGCACACATCTCGCGGCCATCGACGGCCACGCCGGTCGTTGCATCGACTTCCGGAAAACGCTTCGGCGCCACGGCGGCACCCATCGTGCCGAGACGCGGGATCGAGGCCAGCAGCGACTTGGTGTAGATCGCCTTCGGCGCGGCGAAGATGTCCTCTGTCGAGCCGGTCTCGATCATGTCGCCGCGGAACATCACCACGGTCCGGTCGGCAATTTCGGCCACGACGCCCATGTCATGGGTGATGAACAGCACGCCCATGTTTTCCTCCTGCTGCAAGTCGCGCAGCAGATGGAGGATTTCGGCCTGGATCGTCACGTCGAGCGCGGTGGTCGGTTCGTCGGCGATCAGCAGATTCGGTCGACAGGCAAGCGCCATGGCGATCATCACACGCTGGCGCATGCCGCCGGAGAATTTGTGCGGATATTCGTGAAGGCGCGCCTTTGCTGCCGGGATCCGTACCCGTTCCATCAGCCGCACGGTCTCGGCTTCGGCTTCTGCCCAGGACAGGCCGCGATGCAGGACGAGCGCTTCCGCGATCTGGTTGCCGATGGTGAAAACCGGGTTGAGCGACGTCATCGGCTCCTGGAAGATCATGCCGATCGAGCCGCCACGCACCTTGCGCATCTCGGCTTCGCTGGCAGCCAGCAGGTCCTTGCCATCGAGCAAAATACGGCCTTCGGTGCGCGACCGGCCGGGCGGCAGCAGGCGCATCGTCGACAGCGCGGTGACGCTCTTGCCAGAACCGCTTTCGCCGACGATTGCCACCGTCTCGCCGGCATCGACGTGCAGGCTGATATTGCGGATGACGGGTTTCCAGCCTTCCGCTGTCTTGAACGAGGTGGTCAGGTTATCGATGACGAGAACCGGCCTGTTTGTGGGGACAGGGGTCATGATCAGCTTTCCTTGGCTAGACGCGGATCGACGAGATCGCGCAGGCCGTCGCCGAGCAATTGCAGGGAGAGAACGGAGAAGACGATGGCGAGGCCCGGAAAGACCATCAGCCACGGGGCGTTGTTCATATATTCGCGCCCCGACGCCAGCATCGTGCCCCAGGTCGGCATGTCGGTGGAAACGCCGACGCCGAGGAAGGAGAGGCTTGCCTCGGCCAGCATTGCGGAGGCAAAGACGAAGGTCGACTGCACCAGGATGGGCGAGGCCAGATTGAGCAGCACGTGACGGAGAAGGATCTGCCAGGTCGGCAGCCCCATGGCGACGGCTGCCTCGATATAGGGCAGCTCACGCAGCACCAGCGTCGAGCCGCGGATGATGCGGGCAAGGCGTGGCGCATAGGTGATGCCGAGCGCCAGGATGACCGTGGTGAGCGATGGCCCGAGCGCGGCGACCAGCGCGATCGCCAGCAGGATGTCCGGGAAGGACATCATGGCATCGAGAAGCCGGGAGATCGGCGCATCGAGCGCGCGGAAGAAACCGGCGGTCACGCCGAGGATGACGCCAAGCACGGTCGAGATGGCGACGACGCCGAGGCTGACCAGCAGCGAGATCCGGCCCGCAAAGATGGCGCGGGAAAAGATGTCGCGACCGAATTCGTCGGTGCCGAAGAAGTGCGCCATCGACGGCGGCTTCAGCTTGTTGACGATCGACAGCTTGTTCGGCGTATAGGGCGCGACCCACGGGGCCAGCAGCGCCGCAAGCACAACGACGATGAGGATGATCGCGCCGAAAAGCATGGCGCGATTGCCAAGCAGGCGGCGCAGCCCGGCGGACATGGGCATGGAGACGGAGGCCATGGTGTTCATAGGCGCACCCGGGGATCAACGAGAATATAGAGCATGTCGACGATGAAGTTGATGAGGACGTAAATGGCGGCGACCGTGAGCAGCGCCCCCTGAATGACAGGGTAGTCCCGCCGCAGGACAGCCGAGACGACCAGATTGCCGACGCCGGGCAGGCCGAAAACGGTTTCCGTGACCACCGCACCGGCCACCAGCATGGCGACCGACAGGCCGATGACGGTGATGATCGGGATCATCGCGTTCTTCAGCGCGTGCTTGAGGATCACGCGACCCTGGCCGGCGCCCTTGGCGCGGGCGGTGCGGACATAGTCCTCCCCGAGGACATCGAGCATGGCGGCGCGGGTAAAGCGGGTGATCAAGGCCGAATTAACGATGCCGAGTGCCACGGCCGGCAACACGAGATGGTGCAGCCGTTCGAGAAACGGCGTCTCGGGGCCGCCATAGCCGGAGGCGGGAAACCAGCCCTGGCCGACGGCGAAGATCTGGATGAGCATCAGGCCGAGCCAGAAGCTCGGTACGCTGGCCGCAATCATTGTCAACGTGACGACGATCTGGTCGAAGATCGTGCCGCGCTTGACTGCCGACAGGATGCCGACCGGCAAGGCAATGCCGACCGCGATCAGGATCGAGAAGAGCGTGAGGAAGAACGTCGGCTCGGCCCGCGAGGCGAGTGCCGTCGTCACCGGCTGGTTGAGGAAGATCGACTGGCCGAGGTCGCCATGCAGGATGCCCAGCACGAACTGTCCGTACTGGACAACCATCGGCGCATCCAGCCCCATCTTGGTGCGCAGCTCAGCGATATCGGCTGGGGTCGCATCCGACCCCAGCATCACAGCGGCCGGATCGCCGGGCGTGACGCGAACGATGATGAACACCACCGTCACGACGAGGGCAAGCACGATGGCCATGCCCCCCAGCCGTTTCAAAATTGCCTGTGCGATCTTGGCCATGGCCTGTCCCTACCCCTTACTTCTTCGGAGTGACGTTCCAGAAATGCGGCCAATAGGTCGGCTCATATCCGGAAACGCCGTTGGAGAGACCGGAAACGGCATTGAAGTTGCCGACCTTGTAGAGCGGGGCGTCATCGTAGATGACCGTCTGGATGCCGTCCCAGGCCTTCTTCTTGGCGTCGTCGGTGGTGGCATCCATGTAGGCTGCAACGGCCTTGGTCTTCTGGTCGGAAACGTACCAGCCGGGATAGCTGTCGGTGATGGTGTTGATCGTCGTCGGATCGCCGGGGAAGTTGGAATGGGTGATGAAGATGTCCCATTCCTTGGGATCGGCGCGGCGGGTGGTCAGCGTTGCCCAGTCGACAACCTGCAGGTCGACCTTGAAGCCGGCGGCTTCCAGATAGGCCTTGGCGACTTCGCCGATCTTGTAATGGAATTCGTACTGGCGGCTGGTCAGCAGGCGCAGCGGCGTGCCGTCGTAGCCGGCCTCCTTCAGAAGCTTGCCGGCGGCGTCCGGATCGCCTTCGCCGTAGCGAACGACGCCGGCTTCGGTATGCCAGAAGGAGCCTTTCGGGAAGATCGAGCCGTCGACGCTGAAGAAGCGCTCATCGGAGAAGGCGGCGAGCATCATGTCGTTGGCGTTGAGTGCGGCCTGCACCGCCTGACGCAGCTGCTTCTTGACCAGGAGACCCTGCTTCATGTTCATGTTCATCGAGGCCCAACCGGCATCCTTGAAGATCACGGGCTTGGCATTGCCGCTTTTTTCGACGCGCTCATAGGCGCTGACGGGCAGGGAATCCGCATAATCGAACTGCCCTGATATCAGGCCTTCGACGCGGGTATTGGCGTCCGGGACCGGAACGAAGCGGATTTCCTTGGCGATCGCCTCGCGCTTGCCGGCATAGTTGTTGGGCGTGCCTTCGGGCGACTTGTAGCCGTCGAAACGGACGAGCTGCGTGTACTGGTCGGGCTTGCGCTCCTTCAGCTCGTAGGGGCCGGTGCCGATGAAGTCGGTGAGCGTGTCCTTGACCTTTTCCGATGGCATGATGACCGAAGCCTGGGACAGCGTGGCAAGCAGCGGCGCGTAGCGCGACTTGAGCTTGATGATGACGGCGTGGTCGCCGTCTTCGCTCAGGCTGTCGACGATGGTGGCGACCTGCTTGCCCTTGGAATTGATCGCCATCCAGCGCTTCAGCGAGGCGGTCACGTCCTTGGCATCGAAATCGCTGCCGTCATGAAACTTCACGCCTTCGCGCAACGGGATCCTGTAGGTCAGGCCGTCTTCGGAAATCGTCGGCATGGCGGCGGCAAGCAGCGGAACGGACTTCCATTGCGCGTCGTAGGTATAGAGCGTCTCGAAAATATGCTGGTCGATGGTCAGCACGATATCGGTCGGTGTCTGCATGACGTCGAGCGTCGGCGGCTCGCCGATCGTCGCGACCGTCAGGATGCCGTCGCTTGCCGCAGCCAATGCGAGACTGCTCGTGCCGGCCAGGGCGGCCAAAGTCATCAGAACAAATGCACTCTTTCTCATAGTCATCCCCTTGTTGTTTTCGGTTCGCCAAGTCTTTCGGCCGGTTTCCCGTCCGGCCGAGAATTCAGGTATCCAGCCCCAGCGGATCGGCAACGCGCGGCCAGAGTTCGAGACTAGCCTTGCGATAGGGTGTCGTTGCAGGGTCGGTCGGATAGGAAGTCGGCGCGGCGATATAGACGATCTCGGACGAGACGGGCTGGAAGCCGGCAAAGAAGTGGTTTGTGGATTTGATCAGCAGCCATGACTTGCCAGTGAAATCGATGCCCTGGTT
>CAZZZI010000108.1:0-14916 GCA_964658415.1 uncultured Sphingomonas sp.
GGCGTCACCAGCGAGGATTCGATGTGCAGGTGCGTGTCGATGAAGCCGGGCACGACGATGCGGCCGGTGATGTCGATTTCTTGTGTGCCGATATAATCGCCGCAGGTGCCGACGATGCGGTCGCCGCAGATGGCGATGTCTGACGCAACCAGTTCGCCGGTGACCAGATCGAAGAACCTGCCGCCCTTGAGGACGATATCTGCAGGCTTGCGGCCGACGCCCTGGTCGATGAAGTCTGCGAGAGATTGGGTCATGAGGCTATGCTTTCCTGCGGGATCGAGTTTTGCGCGAGTCTAGCGTGTAAAGTTGCAGGCGGGGAGACAAAATATCGTCTTTTTCCCGCTGCGTGCGCATCTATGGAAATCCGCGCTTCCGGCTAAATCTCTAATATCCTTAATTTAGGTATGTAATATATGCATCATTAAGCTTTGCCTTGTATCGGTTGACGTCTTGTTGGGCCGATAACTTCGCGGAGGACGCCGGGCCTATGAAAGACCATGGCTTTTGCCTTCCATGCCATCTTTGCCGTCGGCGGCTCAGACACCGGTTTCCGCAATGCTGAGGCGGATTGGCCTGGATCAGCTGCGGGTCGGAATGTTTGTCGAGGATATGGAGGGCGGCTGGGCGAGCAATCCCCTGCAAAGGCGCCGGTTCCTTCTCGACGCGCTCGGCATGAAGCAGCTTAAGTCGAGCGATGTCGGCGCCGTGGTGATCAACACAGCCAAGGGTGCGGATGTGCAATCGACCTCCAGCGTCCCCGGCCGGTGTTTCGACAGGGAGGAAGGCAGTCTCCGTCAAGCCGATGCGACGGCGCAAACGGTCCGCCAGTCGGTCGTCCGTCTCCACGGTCTGTTTTCCTCCGCCGCCGGCGGCGGTACCGTCAGCGTCGATGAGACGACGGCGATCGCCAGCGCCATCTCCCAATCGATCGACGACAATCCGGCCTTGTTCATCAGCGTGACCCGCCTCAAGAACAAGGATGAGGCCACCTTTGTCCATTCGGTTGCCGTCAGTGCCCTGATGATCCATTTCGGCCGCTACCTCAGGCTGGACGAGGGCACTGTCGAGTTGCTCGGCGTGGCCGGGTTGCTGCACGACATCGGCAAGATCGAAGTGCCGCGCGCGATCCTCAGCAAGGCCGGCCGCCTGAACGACGCGGAGACACGCGTCATGCGCGACCATCCGGCGCTGGGCTACGATATCCTGATCCGCCAGGAAGACATGCACGAGATGGTCACTGACATCTGCCGCCATCACCACGAGCGCATCGACGGGCGCGGCTACCCGGACAAGCTCTCCGGCCGCAGTCTCAGCACCTTTGCCCGTCTTGCGGCGATCTGCGATGTCTACGATGCGATCACCTCGATCAGACCCTACCGGAAGCCCTGGTCGTCAGCGGAGGCACTGCAGTGGATGACGAAGAGAGACGGCCACTTCGATCCCCAGTTGCTCCGGAAATTCATCCTGTGCCTTGCGGTCTCCCAGCCGGCGCAGTCCTAGCCGTGGCCTGCTGGGTGCAAGCCACGGACTGGCCGAGGGTTTTCCTCAGATATTGTTCTGCAGGACATCCCGGAGTGTGGCGAAGAGTTCGTCGATGTGGTGCTTCTCGATGATCAGCGGCGGGGAGAGGGCGATGATGTCGCCGGTGGTCCGGATGAGCAACCCCTTCTCGTAGGCCTTGAGGAAAGCGCTGAAGGCGCGCTTGGTCGGTTCGCCGGCGATCGGCGCAAGCTCGATGGCGCCGATGAGGCCGATGTTGCGGATGTCGATGACATGGGGGCAATCCCTGAGCGAATGGATCGCGTTTTCCCAATAGGATGCGAGTTCGGCGCCGCGGGTCAAAAGGCCCTCGTCCCTGTAGGTGTCGAGCGTGCCGAGGGCTGCGGCTGACGCCATCGGGTTGCCCGAATAGGTGTAGCCGTGGAAGAATTCTATCATGTGCTCGGGGCCGTTCATGAAGGCATCGTGGATCTCCGAGGTCACGAACACGGCACCCATCGGGATGACGCCGTTCGTCAGGCCTTTGGCCGTTACCATCATGTCCGGCATGACGTCGAAATACTGGGCGGCGAAGGGTGTGCCGAGACGGCCGAAACCGGTGATGACCTCGTCGAAGATCAAAAGGATGCCGTGCTTGGTGCAGATCTCGCGCAGCCGCTTGAGATAGCCCTTCGGCGGCAGGATGACGCCTGTCGAGCCCGATACCGGCTCGACGATGACGGCGGCAATGGTCGATGCATCGTGCAGGGTGACGATGCGCTCCAGCTCGGAGGCGATGTCACCGCCGAATTCCGGCTCTCCCCTGGTGAAGGCGTTCTTGTCCGGGAAATGGGTGTGCGGCATGTGGTCGACGCCGGTCAGCAGCGTTCCGAACATCTTGCGGTTGGAGACTATGCCGCCCACCGAGATGCCGCCGAAATTGACGCCGTGGTAACCGCGTTCGCGGCCGATCAGGCGGAAGCGGGAGCCGTTGCCTTTGACGCGGTGGTAGGCCAGCGCGACCTTCAGGGCTGTTTCGACGGATTCGGAGCCGGAGTTGGTGTAGAGAACGTGGTTCATGCCCTCGGGCGCGAGGTCGACGAGCCGGTTGGCGAGTTCGAAGGCCTTGGGATGACCGAGCTGGAAGGCCGGGGCGTAGTCGAGTTCGCCTGCCTGCTGGCGGATCGCCTCGGTGATCTGTGGTCGGCAATGGCCGGCATTGACGCACCAGAGGCCGGCCGTGCCGTCGAGCACCTGCCGTCCGTCATGGGTCGTGTAGTGCATGTCCTTGGCGCCGACAAAGAGCCGCGGCTCGGATTTGAACTGGCGATTTGCCGTGAACGGCATCCAGAAAGCCCGGAGATCGTTGGGTACGGCGTTCATACGGTCGGACATGCTGTTCTCCACGGCCGCTGGCCATCCGGATCGGTGACGCAGCTGATTATTTATCGCCCGGTCAAAATATCAGCCGGCCCGAGGCCGTCAAGCAGAAGTGGAGACTTATCGCGCTGCATTTGGCGTTGCGCGCGTCTAAACGAAGAAGACCGGCAAACGGAGTTTGCCGGTCTTGATGATTGCGTTCCTTCGACAGCCTGCACCGCTACCCGACCCTGCTTAAAACGGGCTTCGACCGGAACGCGACGCCGTCAGGCGGCAGACTTGCTCTTTTCGGCTTCGTTATAAATGTCCTCCAGAGTGGACAGAACCTTCATGACGGGTTCGGAAGAACTGGAGTAGTAAATCGTTTGAGCATCACGTCTCGTCTTGACCAGCTTCTGCGCCCGCAGCTTGGAGAGGTGCTGCGAAAGAGCGGATTGGCTGAGTCCGACCTGGGTGGCGAGAACGCCGACCGGCACCTCGCCCTTCACCAGGCTGCACAAAATCATCAGTCTTTTCGGATTGGCCATCGCGGACAAGAGAGCTGCCGCCACGGTCGAATGATCGGATAAATTAATTGGTTTCATTTTTTTAACCTTCCCAATGCGGATCGTACATCAGAAGCGGGTGAATATCTCAGTGGCGACAATGAACTGATGCCCGAAGATACTAAAAGACGGCAAAGATTGTATATACCTAAATTTAAGGTACTCGGTATGCTATTTTAGAGACGATCGATTGGAGGTGCTCGAGATCGCGCGCGGTCTCCGCGAACTCGAAGCGATGCAGCTTTGTCCCGTAAATCAGGTCGAAACCGGCTGGGTCGGCGCCATATATGTGGCACCGTTCACTTTTTTCAAGCTTTAGCCCGACGGCAATGTTGCTTTCAAGGTGTGGGTATGTACCCCGCAAATCTTGTACTATCTCGAGGCACCCGGCGGCCATCTGTGCCGTCAGGCCGGAGCGAATCATCAGGTCCTCGCCATCGAGTCGATAGGCCTTTCCAAAGCCTCCGTTGAGACTGGCTGCCTGTGGGGCGAGGCGGAAAAACTGGAAATCACCGAAATCGATATAGGTTCTTGCGCGGGCGTGGCGGGCGAGAAAGCGGGCGCGAAGCCGATGGTGAACCGTTGTGTCTCGCGCCACGGCCTCCGCCAGGCACTCGACGCTCAGGCGCGGGTGGGCGAGGGGATCGCCCTTGCCCGGCTCGCCCATCAGCAGCGATGCCCGCGGATCCGCCTGCAGCGCCCGGGTGTGGGCTGACAGGCTGGATACGAGGATGACGGGGATGCCGTCGCCGTCCGTACCGACCAGCACGCGGCTGATGGCCGGGAAGCCGGTCTCGGGTCCGATGACGGCCATGGCGGCATAGGGTGCCTGGCGCATGAGGATGCGGGCGAGCCGGCGGGCGTCCTCGTCCGTCTCCCGCAACACCGGGAATGGTTTTTCAGTCGCCAACTGTCCGCTCCGATGCCGTGTCGCCGCCGACGCTGTCGCTCGCGTTGCCCCTAGCGGCGATGGCTGGTGAGGCCGGCGACGACGTCCTGTGCGGTGATGGTGCCGATGATGGTGCCGTTGTCGACAATGCCGATGCTGCCCGGCTGGCGGGCGAGGGCATCGAGGATGTCGATCAGCGGGGTCGAGGCCTTGGCCGTTGCCGTCACGGTGCCACCGGTGGCGGCGTTGCCGACGCCCGGCTGCATGACGTCGCCTGCTGTCAGCATGCTGATCGGGTTCATATGCTGGACGAAATCGGCCACGTATTGATCGGCTGGGTTCCGCACGATCTCCTGCGGTGTTCCGCACTGGATGATCTTGCCGCCTTCCATGATGGCGATGCGGTTGCCGATGCGAAACGCCTCGTCGAGATCATGGCTGACGAACAGGATGGTCTTCTTCAATCGCCGCTGGAATTCGAGAAGCTCGTCCTGCAGGCGTGTGCGGATCAGCGGATCGAGCGCCGAGAAGGGCTCGTCCATCAACAGGATCGGCGCGCCCGTCGCAAAGGCTCGGGCGAGACCAACACGCTGCTGCATGCCGCCGGAGAGTTCGTTGACGCGGCGGCCCGCCCATTGCGTCAGGTTGACCAGTTCCAGCTGCTCGGCGACGCGCTCTCGGCGTTCCTGCTCGGGCACGCGGGCAAGCTCAAGCCCGAAGCCGATGTTGTCGGCAACCGTGCGCCAGGGGAGCAGGGCGAACTGCTGGAAGACCATGGAGACGGTGTGCATGCGCAGGTCGCGCAACGTCTTTGCGCTGCAGGCATAGGGATCGATCGGTCCTTGCTTGCTTTCCACGCGGACACTGCCGCGCACCACCGGTGCCAGTCCGTTGACGGCCCTGAGCAGCGTCGACTTGCCGGAGCCGGAGAGGCCCATCAGGACCAGGATTTCGCCTTCCTCGATCTCCAGCGAGGCATTGGCGACGCCGAGCACCAGGCCCGTCTGTGCGCCGATCTCGTCGCGTGTCTTCCCCTGGTCGACCAGGGCCATCGCCTGTTGCGGGCGATCGCCGAAGACGATGCTGACATTGTCGAACGTAACCACGGCCGTCATACGGTTTCCCCTTCGTCGAAGAATTTGAAGGTCCGGTCGAGGACGATGGCGAGGATGACGATGCTCATGCCGGAATCAAAGCCCATCGGCACATTCATCTGGCCGAGCGCCCGCTGGACGAGCGCGCCGAGGCCGGCGGCGCCGACCATCGAGGCGATGACCACCATCGACAGAGACAGCATGATCGTCTGGGTCACGCCGGCCATGATCTGCGGCAGGGCAAAGGGCAGCTCGACCTTGGTCAGCACCTGCAGCGGCGCGGCGCCAAAGGCCTGGGCCGCCTCGATCAGCGCCGGCGGCGTCGAGATGATGCCAAGCCGCGTCAGCCGGATCGGCGCGGGAACCGCGAAAATCACGGTCGCGACCAGGCCGGAGACTGCGCCGAGCCCGAAAAGAATAAGTGCTGGAATGAGATAGACGAAGGTGGGGATTGTCTGCATGAGGTCGAGGATGGGCCGCAGGATCGTATAGACCCAGGCTCGTCGCGCGGCCAGTATGCCGAGTGGGACTCCGATGACCATCGACACCAGCGTCGCTGCCAGTACCAGGGCCAGGGTCTCCATCGCTTCCGTCCAGTAGAGCTGGTTGTAGATCAGCAGCATGCCGAGGGCTGTGAAGATCACCACGCCGACATGGCGGCGGATGAGCCATGAAATGAGACAGAAGACGGCAATCATGAAGAAGGGGTAGTAGGCCTCGAAGACCGTGCCCTCGGTAAAGGTGCCGACCAGCACATAGAGCAATCCGTCGATGGCGCCACCGAGAACGGCGGAGACGGTATCGAAGAACCCGCTCAGATTTCCCGTCAGCCAGTCGACGACGACCTCTGCACCCTTGCCGATCTGGATCTTGTTGTTTTCGTCAAGCAGCCATGTATGGAGCCAGTCCATCGCGTTCCCTCGCTGAGATTTGCTGCGCCGGAACCATGCGCCTGTCCGCCTTCATCGAAGGGACGGATCGCCCATGGTTCCTGCAGGAAGAAGGACGGCGGGGCCGCCCTTTCTCAAGTCGGCTCAGAGGCCGAGCGACTTCTTGACGGCTGCTTCGGCATCGCCGCCGTCCTTGGTCGTCACGCCGGCGAGCCATGGCTTGATCGCTTCGGGATGGGACTTCAGCCAGGTCTTGGCAGCCGCTTCGCCCTGCATGCCCTTGTCCATGATCAGCCCCATGATCTCGTTTTCCATGGGCAGCGTGAAGGACAGGTTGGTCAGGAACTTGCCGACATTCGGGCACTCCGCGACATAGCCGGCGCGGGTGTTGGTGTAGACGTTGGCGCCGCCGAAATTGGGCCCGAACACGTCGTCGCCGCCGGTCAGGTAGGTCATCTTGTACTTCGTGTTCATCGGGTGCGGAGCCCAGCCGAGGAAGACGATTGGCTTCTTCGACTTGTCGAGCTTGGTGACCTGCGAAAGCATGCCCTGCTCGGAGGATTCGACGACCTTGAAGTCCTTTTCGTCGAGGCCGAACTTCTTGGCCTTGATCATGTCGAGAACGAGCTTGTTGCCGTCATTGCCGGGCTCGATGCCGTAGATCTTGCCGCCCAGTTCCTTCTCGTGCTTGGCGATGTCGGAGAAGTCCTTGATGCCGAGCTTGACGCCGGATTCGTTGGTCGCCAGCGTATACTTTGCGCCTTCGAGGTTGACGCGGACGGTGTCGATCGTCTTGGCGTCCGAGAACTGCTTGATCTGGGCCGCCTGCGACGGCATCCAGTTGCCGAGGAAGACGTCGAGCTGCTTGTTGGCCAGCGACTGGAACACGATCGGAACGTCGAGATCCTTGATGTCGGTCTTGTAGCCGAGTGCATCGAGGACGAATGTCGCGGTTCCGGTCGTCGCCTGAATGTCGGTCCAGCTTACCTGCGCGAAATGCACGGACGAACAGCTGGCCGGTTCCGCCGCAGAAGCTGCGGACGGGGCGAACACCGCTGAAACAAGCGCGGTGCTGAGGCTTAAAGTGAACAAACTCAATTTCATCATTGTGTACTCCC
The DNA here is from genome assembly GCA_964658415.1 of uncultured Sphingomonas sp. Classification (GTDB taxonomy): domain Bacteria; phylum Pseudomonadota; class Alphaproteobacteria; order Rhizobiales; family Rhizobiaceae; genus Rhizobium. Next base: position 7,396 of record CAZZZI010000108.1, read on the forward strand.
AGTTTTTTAATTTCCCCAAGCAATCATCAATAACGGACATTTACAAGCGGCCTTGCCGCATTTGCGGCGCTTTGGCGGTATCGAATGCGACACCTCCGTTTTTCCCGTTGCCCGCTGTGCAGGCATCTGCACGCCTTCCATACAGCGGGGAGGATTTCCTGTGGTTTTCGTCAGCCATGGCTTTCTTTCCGCGCGCTGCGATTCCATGGAGTTCGCAAAGGAGAGGTTGATGGCGAAGCTGTATTTTCACTACTCGACGATGAATGCGGGCAAATCGACAATGCTGCTGCAGGCGTCCTACAACTATCAGGAACGCGGCATGCGCACCGTCATCCTGATCGCGGCCTTCGACGACCGGGCGGGTCGCGGCAAGATCGCCTCGCGGATCGGCCTGGAGGCCGAGGCTTTGCCTTTCGAAGCGGAAGACGACCTGTTTGCAACGATCGAGGCCATGCATCTCGAGGCACCGCTTGCCTGCGTCTTCGTGGACGAGGCGCATTTCATGACGACGCAGCACATATGGCAGCTGGCGCATGTTGTCGACCGACTGAATATTCCGGTCATGGTTTACGGCCTGCGCACCGATTTCCGCGGCAAGTTGTTCCCGGCCTCCCAGGAACTGCTGGCGATTGCCGACGAATTGCGCGAAGTGCGGACCATCTGCCACTGCGGCCGCAAGGCCACCATGGTGGTGCGTTTCGACAGCGGTGGGCAGGTGTTGCACGAGGGTGCCCAGATCGAGGTCGGCGGCAACGAGCGCTACGTCTCGCTCTGCCGGCGCCATTGGGAGGAGGCGATGGGCGATCATTGAAAAATGCCTGCCCGCGTCATTCGGTCGTGGTCAAAGGCGGCCGAGGCTGGTCTATGGTGCCGGGCGATCGTAAAAATGCGTGCGGACTGAGAGAGGCGATATGAAGACGTTCTGCTGTTCCACCCTGGCCGCTGGCCTGGTCGTTGCCATCCTGGCGTCGGTCACTCCAGCCCATGCCGACGGCGATGCCAAGCTGGGTGCGGCGGTCTTCAAGAAGTGCGCGGCCTGCCACACGGCGACCGACCCTTCCAACAAGGTCGGCCCGTCGTTGATGGGCGTGGTCGGGCGCCCGGTGGCATCGGTTACGACCTACAGCTATTCCGCCGCCATGAAAGCGTTCGGCGCAGACGGCAAGGTGTGGGACGAGGCTTTGCTGCACAAGTACCTGTCGAGCCCGCAGGCTGTCGTCAAAGGCACCCGCATGAGCTTTGCCGGGGTCAAGAGCGACGGCGACCTCGACAATCTGATTGCCTATCTCAAAAATCCGGCAGCGGCCCAATAGGCCTGCCATCGGCGAATGGTTTGCGCTAGTCTGCCGCCATCCCACTCTCCGTTGCGATCCGCAGGAGGCCTCATGGCAAATAGTTCGTTCCTGGAACGCGAAATCGCGCCGCTGCGGCGTCTGCTGGACGATGCCTGCAAGGGGATCGCTGCCGCCGAGGCGGCGCTGGCACATCATTCCAGGCCGGATGCCCGGCTGATGGCCGTCAACTTTCCGCTGGAAGAAAGTATTCTGCGCGAAGCCGTCGGCTTGTGGGGCGACTGGAAGGCACGAGCGGCGGACCTGCTGCGCAAGCTCGACAGAGAGACGGCTGGCGTCAACCTTCAATTCGAACGGCTGTTCGACGAGATGGCCGGAAGGCAATCGCAAAACTTCCTGCAGCGCCGCGTGCATCTCGGCAATCCCGCGCCGGAGGCGATAGCGCTCCATCTCGTGAGCCTCCTGTCGGTGTCTGCAGCGCTGGACAGAATGCTTGCAGAAGTCCGGCCCTTCCTTGCCTTGCATCATCGCAGCTGCGAGGCCTGTCTGCTGCAGCTGACCGACCGGCGGCGGCAGATGGATGTCGACCTGGAAGATGCGGAGCGCCAGCTGGCGTCGCTGAAGGCGCGGACGCATGAGCGCCTGTCATCGCCCGTTGCGCCGCGCAGCGCGGTGCTCGATCCCGGCTCCGAGGCCGAGCGCAGGGAACTGGCGCTGGATCGGAAGGCAGCGCAGACGCGGGAAGAGATGCTCAGATCCGAGCGCGAAACGCTGATGCGCGTCATCTCCGACGACGAGGATTTCCTGGACGTGCTGAACGCAGGCATCGGCGCGGTCAACGTGATGGCCGGAAAGCTCGCGGTCGACATCGAACAGCGCGTGGCGCTTCTGAAGGCGGCATGGGCGCAATCGGCGGTTCCGGCCGAGGATCTGCCTGATGGGGTGGAGGACCTCATCGCGGATTTCGATGCCAACGCTCTTGCCGGGCACGATCTGCTGATCCGCAAGCAGCGGGCCGAGGATGCCTTTTCGCGCAAGCTGGAGGCTGCGCCGACCAACCCTGCGGCGACGGCGGACGAAGCCGAAGAAATCCCTCTGGTACCATCTGAGCAGGCAGCCTCGATTTAATTCTGCCGGCGTGGTTGCCCTCAAGGGGGCAAGGCCATATCTGCTGCACTGCGCCGCCCGTTAGGAGACATTGCATGCTTGATCCGATCGTTGCCTTCTTTGCACGGATGCTCCAGGCAATCCGGCGTGGTTTCGGCCTCGTCTTCGTCTGGGCGACATGGCCATTCCTCGCGGCCCATGGCTGGTACCGGCAGCGCAACTGGATTATCAAGGTGCCTGTGGCGATCGTGCTCCTGCTGCTGGTCTGCCTTTACGGCTACTTGATCGTGCAGACGCAATCGTGGACAGGTTTCAACACCCACTACATCGATGCCTACAAGCTTGCCGACCGGAAGCCGGCCGGCCAGGATCTCGCGCCGGTCCCGGTTGCCACGGGCTCCCAGCCGACCACGCCCGTTGCGCCGAAGCGTTGCGAGACGTCGGCCATCGTCGACGTGACGGCCGATCTGGTCGATTTCAACGTCAACCGCAATGCCTGGATTTCCTCGATGCTGCTCTTCAAGCTCGGATTTTTCGGCCTGAGCTGGGACGATACGCCCTTCCTCGACAACAAGGCGTCGTTTCAGCGTGGCGTCAATCAGGCGATCCGCAGGACGTCGATCGAGCTGGTGGATTCGCTGGGCAGGGTGCGCGGCACGTCCGGCATCAACTCGGACCTTCAGAACGCGCGCGGCAACCTGCAGTTCGACGAAGCCAGCTGGTATTTCGGCTTCCAGCCCTTCGGTCCGAAGACCCCGACCCCCAGCTATTACCGCGCTGCGATCAACAGCCTGCGCAAGTTCAATGTCGATCTCGGGGCCTGCAACGCCACCTTCGACGGGCGCGCCGACAACCTGATCGAATTCATCGACCGCATCTCCAACGATCTCGGCAGCACGTCGGACGTGCTTGCCGAGCGCTCCGAAAACCATAACTTCGGCTGGTTCGACATGCGTGCCGACGACCGCTTCTGGTTCGCCTACGGCCAGCTCTACGGCTATTACGGCATCCTCAGCGCGGCTGGCGCGGATTTCTCCAAGGTCATTGCCGAGCGCAATGTCGGGGTGCTCTGGGGCGATACGATGAAGCAGTTCCAGGCGGCCTTGCGCATCCAGCCGTTCATCGTTTCGAACGGCCGCGAGGATGGCCTGATCATGCCCAGCCATCTCGCGACCATGGGCTTCTACATCCTGCGGGTGCGTTCCAATCTGGTCGAGACCCGCGCGGTGCTGGGCGGGCGGTAACCCTGCGGGGCGGTAGCCCTGGCGGCGACGGTGGGAGAGGCTGCCGTCGCGTGCGGTGTCAACAGTCTCAGCTGATGAGCTTGAGCCGGATGGCCTTGGCAACGAGCTGCGTGCGGTTGACGCAGTTCAGCTTCTTGATGGCATTGGTCATGTAGGCGTTGACGGTGTGGTCGGACAGCGTCAGGATCTGGCCGATCTCGACCGAGGTCTTGCCTTGGGCGGTCCAGCGGACAACCTCCATCTCGCGTGCCGACAACATTGCCAGAGGTTCGTTGATGTTGCGTCGGATGCCGTTATACGCGGTTGCCGCGTAGAGAAGGAGGATGCACAATTCGTTGATTTCGGCTTGCGTAAGTGCGCCGCGGTTGCCGGACAGCGAGAAGACCAGCCGTTGCCCGTCGATCGAATTGACCGGAAGACTGAAACCCATCGTCTGGTCGCGGCTTTCGAGAAAGGTTCGAAGCTCGCGCGGAAATTCCATTTCCGGTATCGGGGCCTTTTCCTTGAGGCTCCAGCAGCGCGGGATGACTGAATCGCGGTTTCGGCCGAGCATGGGATAGATGCGCAGCAGTTGGGCGCGGTCGAAGTCGCGCAGATCCTGGGCAGGTGTCGAGGTCTCGATGATCAGCGGCGTCAGCAGCATGTCCGAGGCCGAGGGCGCGTTGCACAGGGTGAACCAAGTAAAGTCGAACGATTCCGTGGTTCTGTTCAGTGCATGAAAAAGCATCGCGCGGGTACGCGCCGCCGATAGTTCGGCGGACAGGAAGGTCTGTCGTCCAGAAGCTGTCATGTATGACATTCGAGCGGGCTTACGCGGTTTCGTGTTACCGCTATCAATGACGTGAAACGATGGGAATTACGAGTCAAAAAGCGTGCGGTGACCCGATTGGGTGGCCGCCCGCAGCAAAATGGATCATTTATGCTCACGTCAGGTAATTTTGGGCGGATCCGTTCATGGTTTAGACGGTGCTTCTGGACCGGAGAGCGAGCAATCCGGGTGTGGCCCGCTTGCACGATTCTCGCGGCACGTCGATCCCTGCAGGCCCGGAAACCTTGCAAATCAGCGCCGTGGTTGCTATCGGTTGACTTCCGAAATGTCACTTCCGAGCCTGTATATGATGATGACTTCGCTGACGCGGGCCCTTCCTTTGTGGTTGATCCAGGTCTCGCGACTGACAGTGGCTGTCCTTTTTGTGATTGCCGGCGGGGAGGCGGTCAATGCCGCGGAATCGCCGCTTGATCGGCCGATGGATTTCGTTCTGATCCACGGGGCGGCGGAGTATTGCCGTGACGGTGCGCCCTGTGCCGACTGGATTGCCGCCGAAGGCCAGATCATGTCGGATTCGCCGCGCAAGCTGCAAAAGCTGCTGAAGAAAATCGGCAAGCGAAGCCTGCCGATCGTTGTCCGTTCGCCGGGCGGCGACGTCGCCGCTGCCATGCAGATGGGGCTGATCATCCGGCGCCAGGGGCTTTCCGTGGCTGTCGGCGGCACCCGTGCCACGGCCTGCGCCGGCGACGAGCCGCTCTGCGACGAAGCGCGGGAGACGGACGGCTCGATGAAGGGCGAGATCTATTCGAATGGCGCGGTCTGCCTGTCGGCCTGCCCGCTGCTGCTTGCCGGTGGCGTCAGACGGATCGCCAGCCCGTTCACACGGATCGGCGTCCACCAGATCACCACAACCTACCGGGAAATGCGGGTCCAGTACCGCACCGAATACGAGATGCTGAACGGCAAGAAGAAGATCTTGTCGCAGCGCGAGGTCGGCCGCAAGATGGTGGGCCAGCACGACACGACGAAGCTCGGCGCCAAGCAGAAGGCGGCGTTGATCGCCTATCTGACCAAGATGGGCGTCGACAAGGATCTGTTCGACCTGATGATGAGCGCCAACCCCCAGTCGATCCGCGTGCTGACGCAGGGCGAGGCTCTCAGCCTGAAGATGATGACCGAGCAATCGTCGGCCGGACAGCTGGCAGCCGCCGCCGGCGCATGCCCCCGCGAAAAGACGATTTCGGCCTGTGTGGAAGCCTCGGCACCGGCCCGGCCGGCAGCGAGCGCGCCGCAATCCCAGCCTCTTCCCGACGAGCCCGAGCCCGGCATGCCGCAGCCGCTCGAGCGGCAGGCCCTGCTGCCAACCGCTGCGGATTTCGGGCGGGCTGCTTAAGCCCGCCGGCCCTCTCAGGCGTTGTCCTTGCCCTTGGCCTGTTCCATGATCTTCTCGAGGTAGCCCAGCATCAGGGCCGAGACGACGAAAGTCAGGTGCATCAGCGTCATCCACATGATCTGGGCGGTTTCGAACTGGGCCATGTTGAGGAAGACTTGCAGCAGATGGATCGATGAAATGGCGACGATCGACGAGGCCACCTTGATCTTCAGGCTGCCGGAATCGAGCTTGCCGAGGAAGGACACGTCGCCGCCCTTTTCATCGGCTTCATCGAAGCGGCTGACGAAATTCTCGTAGCCGGAGATCATCACCATGACGACCAGGCTCGCGACCAGCGCCGCATCGATCAGCCCGAGCATCGCAAGGATCATGTCGGCCTCGTCCATCGTGAAGACTTGGATGGAGATTTTGTAGAACTTGTAGCCGAAGGACAGCGCATAGAGCGCCAGCGCCGCGGCCAGTCCGATATAGAAGATGACGAGCAACCATCGGCTCGACAGAATGATACGCTCGACGATTATTTCCAGGGATTTCATGGCTGACCTTATGGGTTACGGTGTCCTAATGCAGCAATAGGCAGTTGGTTGCGTCTCGACAAGCGGGCGGCGCGTGGTGATCTGTCACCGACTTTTTCACGTCGCTCTGCGGCGTCGAGGTTCACAGGGCCAGCCTATTCGGTTATGCGCAAGCGAGACAAATGGCGCGGCCGCATGGAGATCGACTGATGGCAACGGTAAAATCCGATATCGAGATCGCGCGGGCTGCGACGAAGAAGCCGATCTACGAGATCGGCGCCGCGCTCGGCATCCCGCCCGAGCAACTGGTACCCTATGGGCATGACAAGGCGAAGATCAGTGCCGACTTCATCGCGGGCCAGGCCGGCAAGAAGACCGGCAAGCTGATCCTGGTGACGGCGATCAATCCGACGCCGGCCGGCGAAGGCAAGACGACGACCACGGTCGGTCTCGGCGACGGCCTGAACCGCATTGGCAAGAAGGCGATGATCTGCGTGCGCGAGCCGTCGCTCGGACCCTGCTTCGGCACCAAGGGCGGGGCTGCCGGCGGCGGCTATGCGCAGGTCGTGCCGATGGAAGACATCAACCTGCATTTCACCGGCGATTTCCATGCCATCACGTCAGCCCACAATCTGCTGGCGGCGATGCTCGACAATCACGTCTACTGGGGCAACGAACTCAATATCGATACCCGCCGCGTCACCTGGCGGCGGGTGATGGACATGAACGACCGGGCGCTGCGCGACATCGTCTCGTCGCTCGGCGGCGTCGCCAACGGTTTTCCGCGCCAGGGTGGGTTCGATATCACCGTAGCTTCGGAAGTGATGGCGATTCTCTGCCTGGCGTCGGATCTCGAGGACTTGGAACGGCGTCTCGGCGATATCATCGTTGCCTATCGCTATGATCGGACGCCTGTCTTTGCCCGGGACCTGAAGGCGGATGGGGCCATGGCGGTGCTGCTGAAGGATGCGTTGCAGCCGAACCTCGTGCAGACGCTGGAGAACAATCCGGCGCTGGTGCATGGCGGCCCCTTTGCCAATATTGCCCATGGCTGCAATTCCGTTATCGCCACCCGGACCGCATTGACGCTCGCCGACTACGTCGTCACGGAAGCCGGCTTCGGCGCCGATCTCGGGGCTGAAAAATTCTTCAACATCAAGTGCCGCCAGGCCGGATTGAAGCCGGATGCGGCGGTGGTGGT
>CAZZZI010000109.1:0-6198 GCA_964658415.1 uncultured Sphingomonas sp.
GCCAAGAAGCAGCCGCTCGGCGTCGTGACCCGCAGGTCCGGCGGCACGGTGGTGGCAGCCGACTTCTTCTCGGAAGAAGTTCGCCGCCAGATCATCGACAAGTATGGCGACAAGACCCTTTACGAGGGCGGTCTTTCCGTCCGCACCTCGCTCGATCCGCAATTTCAGATCGAGGCGCGCAAGGCGCTGCAGGACGGTCTGGTCGGCTATGACGAGCGTCGCGGCTATCATGGTCCAGTGAAGCAGATCTCGACGGCGACCGATTGGGGCGCCGAACTTGCAAAGATCCCGGCTCTGTCCGACGTGCCGGAATGGAAGATTGCGGTCGTGCTGGCTGTCTCGAACGAAGGCGTCGACATCGGGTTGCAGCCGGATGTGGATCCGTCCGGCAAGCTTTCGGTCGAGCGCAAGCGCGGTTCGATTGCGGCCGCAGACATGCGCTGGGCCTATCGCTCGGCCGAGGCGAACGGCAAGACGGCGAAGAACCCGGCCGGCGTCCTGTCGCCGGGCGATGTGATCTACGTCGAGAAGCTCGCCGATTCGGCCGGCTATCGCCTGCGTCAGCCGCCGAAGGTCCAGGGTGGCCTCGTCGCCATGGACCCGCATACGGGCCGCGTGCTCGCCATGGTCGGCGGCTTCTCCTACGGCCAGTCGCAGTTCAACCGCGCCACCCAGGCGATGCGTCAGCCCGGCTCCTCGTTCAAGCCGTTCGTCTACGCGGCTGCCATGGACAATGGCTACACGCCTGCCTCCGTGGCGCTTGACGATCCGATTGAGATCAAGCTGTCGAACGGCACCGTCTGGCGGCCGGAGAACTACGAAGGCGAGGGCGGCGGCGCCCATACCTTGCGCTTCGGCATCGAGCATTCGCGCAACCTGATGACGGTTCGGCTCGCCAACGACATGGGCATGAACCTCGTTGCCGAATATGCCGAGCGTTTCGGCATCTACGACAAGATGGCGCCTGTTCTGGCCATGTCGCTTGGCGCTGGCGAAACCACGGTGCTGCGCATGGTTTCGGCCTATTCGGTCATCGCCAACGGCGGCAAGCAGATCAAGCCGACCCTGATCGACCGCATCCAGGACCGCTACGGCAAGACCATCTTCAAGCATGAGGAACGCGTCTGCGACGGCTGCAACGCCCAGGATTGGCAGAACCAGCAGGAGCCGACCATCGTCGACAATCGCGAGCAGGTTCTCGATCCGATGACCGCCTACCAGGTCACGTCGATGCTGCAGGGTGTCATCACCCGCGGCACGGCTGCCGGCAAGATCAAGCTCAATACCGAAGTCGCCGGCAAGACCGGGACGACCAACGACCAGAAGGATGCCTGGTTCGTCGGCTACACGCCGAACCTGGTGGCCGGCCTCTACGTCGGCTACGACACCCCGACCGATCTCGGTCGTGGTGTGCAGGGTGCGTCGCTGGCCGCACCGATCTTCAACGAGTTCATGCAGGCCGCCACCAACGGCGAACCGCCGGAGAAGTTCGTGGTGCCGACCGGCATGATCATGGCCGCCGTCGACCGACAGACGGGTATGGCGGCTCAGCCTGGCGATCCGAACGCGCTCGTGGAGGCATTCAAGCCGGGCACAGGCCCAGCCACCTCCTACACCGTCATCGGTGCCGGCAATGCAGGCGGCGAGGTGCAGCTCGCACCGGAGGAGATCCTCAAGACGTCGCCGCAGGCCAATCAGGCCGTAACGTCAGGCAGCGGCGGGCTCTATTGAGCCGCATTGCCTGCGCCGTTCAGTCAGGAAATTGTCCACCTTTTGAGAAGGTGAAAGTCGCCGCCTGAAATTCCTGCTCAAGCGGGTTAGTGGGCGCGCGCGCGACGTCGCGTCAATATGGTGATCGCGGCAGGACGCGCATCGATGCCGCCGGGATTTAGCCGGAGATCACGGCTTTTCGGTCGTCGGCGGCTCGAATAGGCCGCTTGGAAAGCCATCGAGGCTGACCTGGTTCTTTTCCCGCCAGTAGGCTTCGATCCCGTCGACGCCCTTGGCCGTCGCCCATGCATCCATCTGGGGACGTTCTTCGCGGTAGTCGAAGAGGGGCACGCCATAGCCGCACGAGGTCTGCACGATGTCGAAATCGAGGTAAATCATCTGGCGTGCGCCGAGCGGCGCCGCGTTGTCGAACTCGTCCCGTAGAAGGGATGCGAATTCTTCGCTGTCGCGGTGAATGACACGGCCCTTGCCGAACAGCCGCATGATGAGCGGCGGGCCGGCCACTGCGCAGAACATGATGGTGAGACGGTCGTTGATCCGCAGATGGGAAGCGGTTTCGTTGCCGCTGCCGGTGCGGTCGAGATACATCGCGCTATTGTCGCCAAGAATGCGGAACAGGTCCGTGCTGCGCGGCGACATGTTGACATGTCCCGTCGGCGCTGCTGTCGCCGTGAAAAACATGTGCTGGGCTGCAATGAAGCGATGATGGTGGGGTTCGAGAGTCTCAAAAAACTTGGCCATGCCAGAGCCTAAAAGTCTCCCCAATCGATTTCAAGCCGACGTGGCGCGATTTATGACGACAGCTTCGCCTGCAGGCTGCCTGCATGACCGGTCTTACGAAATCGCCGTGATTTCGAGTTCGCCGTCGCCGATGGTCACGATGTCGCCGACGGCCTTTCCGAGCAAACGGCTTCCGACAGGAGAAACGAAGGATATCGATCCGGTTTTCGGGTCTGCTTCGTCTTCGCCGACAATCCGGTAGCTCTGCACGCGACCGTCGTCGCGGCTGAAGGTCACCCGGTTTCCGAAGCCGACGGTCTCGGCATTGGCGGGCGCAGGGATGACTTGCGCGGTGCGCAGTCGCGCGGTCAGATAGCGCGTGTCGCGCAGCGGATTGGCCGTATGCCGCCGTCGCTCGTTGACATCGTCGATCTTGCTCGCTGTGTCATAGGCCTCGCGTGCCTGCTGCAGTTGCTCTTCGAGCGCCCGCAGCCCCGTTTCCGTCACCAGGTTCGGGTGAGAAGAAATGGGACGGTCGGGCAAAAGGGTCTCGGACGCGGTCTCGAAACTCTCTTCCTTGGTGAAGGCAACGGCCATTCTCGAACTCCCTTGAAGACGTCTGTGACGCGCAACGCTACGAAGCGTGCCCCAGAGAACGATAGTGACGATACGCTGTTCCAGCCGAACAAGCCAATTGTGACTGGAACTGCTAGAGGTCTTAAAGCGATCGAAGGGAACCGCCTGAAGGCTCAGGAGCCGGATGGCTGTCCCTCGACGGCAGGCTTCAGGCCGATCGCCAGTGCCTCGTCGACAGCGATTGCCGCCATGGCGAGTGCCGCTTCGCGCGTCTTTGCCGCCGCAATGAAGCGACCGTTGTGGCAGAAGCTGGCGCCCTTTACGCCCGATGCCGCCTCGAGGTCGCCATTGGTGAGCCCGGCCCAGGCCGCCGGCAGGTCGGCCCTCAGTTCGAAGCCTTCCGCAGCCAGGCGGATCCCGGTCAGGCACCAGTCCTTGTCGCGCGGATGCACCACGAACAGAAGCTGGTCCGCACCCGCCTTGACGACGGCGGGCCGGAACGGCATGCCCATCGGCAGTTCAAGGATACGGCCGTCTCCGGCATCGACGATGGCCCTGTGCACCAGTGCCTCGGCGCGCAACTTGGCGGCGCTGCGGGCGATCCGCGCCTCGACGAAGCTGCGGGCGATCGCAAGGGCGACGTGGAAGCAGCGATCGTCTGCCTCGGGATCCGTCTCGTCGAACACCGGCTTCAGGGTTTCCAAAAGCGCCGGCAGCGTCAGTCCGGCCAGCGGGCCCGTCGGGCTGAGCGCGCCATTGTCCATCAGGTCGATCGGCAGCACGAAGCTGCCGTCGAAGGAGGCGTGGATGGTGTCGATATCCGCCTCGGCAATGCCCGACGCCGCAAGGTAGTCGCGGCCGTAATGCTTCCAGACGAGGCCGAACGAACTGTAGGGCTGGCCATCTTCGCGCAGCGGTGCACCGCGCTGGTGGTGATCGAAGATCTGCGCTGCGGCATCGTAGCTGCCGCCGACGTCGTAGATGATACGATCTGGAGCGGCGGTAATCCATTCCGGGGCGCGGCTGCGCACGATCCGCGCATCGGGAAACAACCGTGCAAGAACGACGCTCGACAGCAGCTCGTCGGCATGGAAGCCACCGGAATGGGTGACGAGGAAATCTGGGGTCATGCCGGAAAGTGCCTTGTATCTCGCGGAGCGATCGACTGTTGATGGCTTCACGTAAACAAAGCGGCAGGCGATCTCAAGCCGGGTCGGGAAGAATTGACGATGGTGCAGCCGTTCGAGGTGCCGACTGCACGTTTTCGTGCGGCAGGAACGCCCGCTGCAGCGGCGACCGACCGCCGGATGTCTCACCCGATGTGCTGAGCTCGTCGAGGCATTGACAGTCTTGAGATATCCATTACGCTGGATATATGGAAAACAAAGACGCCATTCTCTCTTTCGCAGCGCTTGCCCAGTCCACGCGGCTCGAGACATTTCGGCTGCTGGTAAGGCACGAGCCGGAGGGCGTGCCCGCCGGCGAACTGGCGCGGATGCTGGAAGTCCCGCAAAATACCATGTCGGCCCATCTGGCGACCCTGTCGCGGGCAGGTCTGGTCAGGAGCGAACGCAAAAGCCGCTCGATCATCTACCGCGCCGATCTGGAAGGCTTCGAGCGCCTGACCCTGTTCATGGTCAAGGATTGCTGTGGCGGCGATCCCGCCCTCTGCGCGCCGCTGGTCGCCAGACTGATTCCGCGATGCGGAGAGGAGAGCCTCGACGGAGCGGGTGCCAGATGCGGCTGACCTTTGTTTCCCGGTTTGCCGATCCGCAGATTCATTCATCATTCCGGGAAGAGTGACCGCCATGTCGCGCTTTGAACGTTACCTCACCGTCTGGGTCTTCCTCTGCATCGTCGCCGGCATTACGCTCGGTCACCTGATGCCTGCGGTCTTTCATGGCATCGGCGCGGCAGAGATCGCCAAGGTCAATATCCTGGTTGCCATCCTGATCTGGCTGATGGTCATCCCCATGCTCCTGAAAATCGACTTCGGTTCGCTCGCAGGGGTCCGCAGGTACTGGCGCGGGATCGGCGTTACTCTTTTCATCAACTGGGCGATTAAGCCATTCTCTATGGCGCTGCTGGGCTGGCTGTTCATCGGCTGGCTTTTTCGTCCGCTTTTGCCGGCCGATCAGATCGACTCCTATATTGCGGGCCTCATCATCCTGGCGGCTGCTCCTTGCACTGCGATGGTGTTTGTGTGGTCCAATCTGACCAAGGGCGAACCCCATTTCACGCTGTCGCAAGTGGCCCTCAACGACGCCATCATGATCTTCGCCTTCGCGCCGATTGTCGGCCTGCTTCTCGGACTATCCGCGATCACAGTCCCCTGGAGCACCCTGCTGCTGTCGGTAGCGCTCTACATCCTCATTCCCGTCGCGATCGCCCAGGTGCTGCGCCGGAGCCTTGTTTCCGGTAGCAGCACGGTGCGTCTCGATAATCTGCAGGCAAAGCTTCAACCGCTTTCACTAATCGCCCTGCTGGCAACGCTGGTGCTGCTGTTCGGCTTTCAGGGCGAGCAAATCATCGCCCAGCCGACGATCATCGCCCTGCTGGCGGTGCCGATCCTCATCCAGGTCTATCTCAACTCGGGCCTCGCCTATCTGATCAATCGCATGTCAGGCGAGCAGCACTGCATCGCCGGGCCGTCCGCGCTGATCGGTGCCAGCAACTTCTTCGAGCTGGCGGTCGCAGCTGCCATCAGCCTGTTTGGTTTCCAGTCGGGCGCGGCGCTGGCCACAGTCGTTGGCGTGTTGATCGAGGTACCCGTGATGTTGTCCGTCGTCTGGATCGTCAACCGCTCGAAGGGTTGCTACGAACGCAGCCCCTCCGTTTCCCGCAACACCAGAGCACAGGAGGCGTGACCATGGATGTCACGATCTACCACAATCCGGCCTGCGGGACCTCTCGCAACACGCTGGCAATGATCCGCAACGCCGGCATCGCGCCGACCGTGATCGACTACCTCGCTTTCCCGCCGTCCCGGGAGCAACTCGTGGCGCTGATCTTGGACGCACGTCTCAGCGTCCGCGGAGCGATCCGGGAAAAAGGCACGCCCTATGAGGCACTCGGCCTCGGCGATCCATCGCTGACAGACGACCAACTCCTCGATGCCATGCTCACCCACCCGATCCTGATCAACCGCCCCTTCGTCGTCACGCCGCTCGG
>CAZZZI010000109.1:6298-14913 GCA_964658415.1 uncultured Sphingomonas sp.
CGGCTGCTCGAGCATTTCGGATGCGAGGTCCGCCTTTTCGACCCTCGCGGCCTGCCGCTGCCGGACGAAGCGCCAGTGGACCACCCCAAGGTTTCGGAACTGCGGGACCTCTGCGACTGGTCGGAGGGACAGGTTTGGGTCAGCCCCGAGCGCCATGGTGCCATGACCGGTATCATGAAGGCACAGATCGACTGGATCCCGCTGGCCATAGGTTCCATCCGTCCGACGCAGGGAAAGACGCTGGCCGTCATGGAGGTGTCCGGCGGCAGCCAGAGTTTCAACGCGGTGAACCAGATGCGCATTCTCGGCCGCTGGATGCGGATGATCACCATCCCCAACCAGTCTTCGGTCCCGAAGGCCTTCCAGGAGTTCGATGCGAACGGACGGATGAAGCCGTCGCCGCTCTATGACCGGGTCGTTGACGTCTGCGAGGAGTTGGTGAAATTCACGCTGCTCACCCGCGATGCCTCGGGCTACCTGACCGATCGCTATAGCGAGCGCAAGGAGAGTGCCGCAAAACTCGAATCGCGCGTGGCCTTGAATTCGATATGACCGAGCCTGCTTTTCCGCTTCCCGCCATCCTCGGCCTCGGGCTCACGCAGATCGTCGGCTACGGCACGCTCTATTACTCCTTCGGTATCCTCGCGCCCGACATGGCGCGGGATCTCGGGGTCTCGTCGGAATGGATGTTCGGCGCGCTGTCGGTGGCTTTGCTGGTCGGCGGCCTCGTCGCACCGTGGCTCGGACGGTGGATCGACCGCGTCGGGGCAGGGCGAATCATGGCGATCGGCTCGCTGACGGCCGCTCTGGCACTGGTTGCCTGCAGCCTTGCGCCCAACCGCTTCGCCTTCGCGTTCATCCTCGTCTTCATCGAGACGGCTGCCAATTTCGTTCAGTATGGCGCAGCCTTCGCCTTGCTGGTGGAGATCAATCCGCACGTGGCGCAACGCAGCATCACCTAACTGACGCTGATCGCCGGCTTCGCCTCGACCATATTCTGGCCGATCACCACGGCCCTGCACAGCCATCTTCCGTGGCGGGAGGTCTACCTCGTCTTTGCCGCCCTCAACCTTTTGATCTGCCTGCCGGTTCATGCCGCCCTGGCCCTGACGTCGCGCAAGGGGCGCCGGGCGAGCGCCAATGCCGCGCCATCAGCCGTGCAGGGAGCCCTGGCCGCAGAGGCGAGACGCACCGGCTTCATTCTCATGCTCGTCGGTTTCGCGCTCCTGTCGCTGGTGAGCTCGGCCATTCTGGTGCACATGGTGCCGTTGATGTCTTCGCTCGGGCTCGGGACCATGGCCGCGCTCGTCGGAACCGTGTTCGGCCCGGCGCAGGTCGCCAGCCGCGTGATCAACATGGCCCTGGGCCGCAACCTGCCGCCGTTGCGCCTTGCCGCACTTTCCGGTCTCCTGATCTCGGCCGCCATCGTGATTCTCGATACGACGGCGCCTGCCACCTCGGGTGCCATCGGCTTTGCCATCCTGTTCGGCTTCGGCAACGGCATCTTCAGCATCGTCGCGGGGACGCTGCCTCTCTACCTGTTCGGCAGCGAAGGCTACGGTCGGCGGCAGGGCAAGATCATGTCGGCGCGCCTGGTCGTCGGCGCGTCCGCCCCCTTCGCCTTCGCCGTTTCGATGGGATCGGCAGGGACGGCGATCTCGCTTGCCGGTGTCGCGGCCCTCGGTATCATCGCGACAATCAGCTTTCTGCGCATCGGCAGGATCGCTGCACATGCCAATCCGCATTTCGCGAGACAGGGCTGAATGATGATCGCAGCTTGAGCAGTTCCGGCGACAAAAGCTAGAGAATCGCCGGGAACGGGCCCTCCGCTGCAGATACCTTTCGACGGACAAAGCAAAGTCGTCTAGGGTTTGCGAAGCAGGGCCTGCGTGGCGGAAGCAAAATTCACGGACTATTGGCAATGACGATGACTGGTATTCTTCTGATCGCGGTGATGCTGGTCGCCGCTGTCCTTGTCTGGCTGAAGCGCGGCAAGGGTGCCAATCGCTCGGCCATGTTCGAGACCTCCGGGCTTTCCTATTTCAAGGTTCTTCTCAGGCAGCGGGGCGTCGACCTGTCGCAGATCCCGGATGCAGCCCTTTCAGACATCATCCGGGCCAAGATCGCCAAGGCCAAGAAGCAGGCGACGATTGCCGGCATGACCGACACGACCCGCTCGCGCAAAAACTGGCGGATCATCCTGGTGAAATCGCTGGAGGCAGAGGCAACGCTGATGGTGTTGCTGATGGCATCCGGTGCCGAAGTGGATCCGACATCTGACGCTGCCGTGGCACTCACCCGCCACGGCGTGTTCAAGCCGAAGAAGTCCAGCGGGCTCACGGGCATGACGCCAGAGCAGTTTCTCGATGCCACACGGCGCGGAACGCTCTATTCGGAACTCGGCGAACGGCGCGCCAAGCGCGAGACCTCCTGAGGCCTGCCGATATCGTCATGCCAAAGCGTGAAGCGAACGGCAGCCTGTCCGTTACGCCGCTTTTCCCACCGAACCGAAAGTACCCCATGCCCATGACGGCTGCCCTGTTTGCAGACTATGCAAAGGACCTCAAGGTTCTGCTCGACGAGATCGACACCAAGCCGGAAAATTTCCGATCGTTCGATCTCCATATCGATCTCGCCCACAGGGGGCTGCTGTTCGTCTACGAGACCAGACGGCAGAAGGGGCAGACGGACAGCATCTACTACGCGCGGATGGCAAAGACGGGGGCCAACAAGCAGGTCTCGCAGAAGACAGCCTATGACGCGGTCAGCGCTTTCCTGGGGCACGCCCAGTTTCTGGCCCTGACGGGGGATTTCGCCGGCGCCGAGGGTGCCGAGGGCACGACCGTCGAGGGAGACTATCCGACTTGCGCCGTCGCGTTCACCTATCGCAGGACCGGCATGGAGAAGGCCCGGTCGATGCGGATGATCCTGCTGGGCTTTGCCTCGGACGAGGAGGCGCAGGCGCATGCGGCGACCGTTGCCGATACGCCCACCTTCGCCAGCCGCCGCCCTCTGCTGTCTGAACGCGTCTGGGAGTGGAAGTAGCCGACAGAGCCCGTTGTACACGGCCGGCTGGCAGAGCAAGGCGCACTCTCGGCATGCGCGGGCAACTCCCCGCTGCCGGCGCCGCAACCGCGAACTCGTGTTGCGGACGGCGCCCGTATCGGTTCTATTGCGGCAAGCGGCCCTATACCGCATCACGAGGTGCTGACCATGAAATCCCCGTTCGAGCTTGCTGCCTGCGCCGAAATGCTCTGGCGCGACCGGCCGATAGAATGGCGCGCCAGCCGGCTGAAGGAGCTCGGCTTCGGCGTCGGGCTTTGGAACTGGCCCGCGCACGATCTGGCCAAGCTGGAGGCGACGGGAGCCACCTTCACCATCATGAACGGTTACCTCGCAGGCGGTCTCACCGACGATGAAAACGCCGAGCAACTGCTGCAAAGCGCGCGCGAGACCGCTAAAATCGGCAAGCGTCTCGGCGTGCAGCGCCTGAACCTGCACGGAACATGCCTCGGCGCGGGCGGTCTTCCCATTCGGCCCGTGGAAGTCGTGACCGGGGCGATGTGGCTGAAGGCCCGGGAAACGCTCCGTCGCGTTGGCGACCTGGCGGAGGCGGAGGACGTCACTTTCACCCTTGAAAACCTCAACCTGGCCGTCGATCATCCCGGCGTCCCCTTCGCCCGCGCCGAAGACACCCTTGCTCTCGTTTCAAGCGTCGATCATTCCCGCATAAAGCTCAATCTCGACCTCTACCATGCCCAGATCGGTGAAGGTAACCTGATAGAACTCTGCCGCAAGTGCCTGCCTTGGATCGGGGAAATCCAGGTGGCAGACGTTCCCGGTCGACGGGAGCCGGGGACGGGGGAGGTCAACTGGAAAAGCGTGGCGCGGGCATTGAAGGCCATGGGCTATACGGGTGCGGTGGCCATGGAAGCCTACGCGTCGGGCGATGCCGAAGCCGCCCTTGACGCATTTCGCGACGCTTTTACGGTCTGATCGATTCCGCCGGGTCGTGGCGGACCATCATGGGATCCCGATCCGAGAGGCCAATCCGCGGCACCCGCGTCCGGCGCCGTATCGTCACGTTCTCGTCCAACCGTCGACTGCGGGCTTTACATCCGCAACGTGCCTATCTATGTCACGGGCACCATCCATCGAACCGAGAAGCGAGACCATGCGCGCCGAAATCGAGAATATTGTCGACGAAATCAAGCAGGCCGTAAGCCTGCTGAGGAGGCATCTTTGACTGGGATCAGGCCGTAAGGCGACTGGACTGGTTGAACAACAAGGCAGAGGATCCCAACCTCTGGAACGATGCCGGCGAGGCACAGAAACTGATGCGCGAGCGTCAGAACCTCGAAGACAGCATCAATGGCGTCAAGCTGCTCGAACGGCAGGTCGACGACAACATCGAAATGATTGCGCTCGGCGAGGAAGAGGGCGATAGCGATATCGTCAAGGAAGCCGAGGACGGCCTGAAGGTCCTGCGCACCGAGGCGGCACGCCGCCAGGTGGAAGCGATGCTGTCAGGCGAGGCCG
The DNA here is from genome assembly GCA_964658415.1 of uncultured Sphingomonas sp. Taxonomy (GTDB): domain Bacteria; phylum Pseudomonadota; class Alphaproteobacteria; order Rhizobiales; family Rhizobiaceae; genus Rhizobium. Next base: position 10,838 of record CAZZZI010000109.1, read on the forward strand.
ACGGCAACGACACGTTCCTCGAAGTCCATTCGGGTGCCGGCGGTACGGAAAGCCAGGACTGGGCGAACATGCTTCTGCGCATGTACACCCGCTGGGCCGAACGCCAGCGCTTCAAGGTCGAGTTGCTCGAAGTGCATGATGGCGAAGAAGCCGGCATCAAGTCGGCGACGTTGCTCATCAAGGGCCACAACGCCTATGGCTGGCTGAAGACCGAATCGGGCGTTCACCGCCTGGTGCGCATTTCGCCCTATGACAGCAACGCCCGTCGTCACACGTCGTTCTCGTCGATCTGGGTCTATCCCGTCGTCGACGATTCGATCCAGATCGACATCAACGAAGGCGATTGCCGCATCGATACCTACCGCTCGTCCGGCGCCGGCGGCCAGCACGTCAACACGACGGACTCGGCCGTGCGCATCACCCACATGCCGTCAGGCATCGTGGTGCAGTGCCAGCAGGAGCGCTCGCAGCACAAGAACCGGGCGACAGCCTGGGAAATGCTGCGCGCCCGCCTGTACGAAGCGGAGCTGAAGAAGCGCGAGGATGCGGCCAATGCCGAAGCGGCGTCGAAATCCGACATCGGCTGGGGCCACCAGATCCGCTCCTACGTGCTGCAGCCGTACCAGCAGGTGAAAGACCTGCGGACCGGCGTCGTCAGCACCGCACCGGACGACGTGCTCGACGGCGAGATTAGCCCGTTCATGGAAGCGGCCCTGGCGCACCGCATCAGCGGAGCCGCGGATGCTGCCGTAGACGACATAGACTGATCGCCGCTGACGATATCTTGGAAAACTGAAACCCCTCGCGGCTCCGCCTCGAGGGGTTTTTCGTTCCCGGATCTACTGGGGGGCCTTCTCGACGACGACTTCGCCGAGTTCGTCGAGCATGACGTTCCAGACATCGGCATCGGCGTCGGGATCCCGCTTGATGTAGAGCGTGGCGAACAGGCCGGGTTCCCGAATGATGCCGCCGGAATTTTCGGGCCGGATGTCGGTGACAAACGCTTTGAGGGCCGTGATCTCAGGCAGTTCCGTGGTGGACAGGATGAGCGGCCCATCATCGGTGGCGGCAATCTGCTGCAGGTAGACCCTGGCGGTTCTGTCCGTCTGGCGCACGGCATAGAGCCTGTAGAAACCGTGGCGCGATGGCGGCGTGACGGTAGCGGCGGATGGGGTGCCGGTCGGCGCGTCCGGCGACGGTGCCAGCTGCGGCCCTCCGCTGTCCTGCCAGTAGCCTGTCGTGGTGGCCGCGATGATATTGGCCGGCAGAACGCCATCGTTTGCCCGCGCTTCTGATATCGCAACGGGCGACGTCAGCAGGGCGGCCAGGATGGGGACGTGAAAAGCGTTTCTCAAGGGCGCGCTGCCATCAGGGGTGTGGACCGGTCAATCGGAAAACTGCTCCGCCAGAATGCGGTCCGACCAGGAGCGATCGGGATCGGACAGGATGCGGGCAGTGGTATCCTGGGTCTGGGCGATCCGCACGCTCAGCACGGATTTCACCTCGGTATTGTCGGCGACCGCATTGACCGGTCGCTTGACCGGTTCGAGGACGGTGATGTCGACCGTGACCTTGTTGGGCATCAGTGCCCCGCGCCAGCGACGCGGGCGGAAGGCGCTGACCGGTGTGATCGCAAGCAGTGGCGCTTCCAGCGGCAGGATCGGCCCATGGGCCGAGAGGTTGTAGGCGGTGGAACCGGCCGGCGTCGTCACCATTACGCCGTCGCAGATTAGCTCTTCCAGCCGCACATGGCCGTCGATCTCGACGCGTAGCTTGGCCGCCTGGTAGGACTGGCGGAACAGCGACACCTCGTTGATCGCCAGCGCCACCGATTCGGTGCCATCTGCGTTGACCGTGCGCATTTCCAGCGGGTGGAAAGCATTTTCGACGGCTGCATCGATCCGCTCGGCGAGGTTCTCCACTCGGTAGTCGTTCATCAGAAAGCCGACGGAGCCGCGGTTCATGCCATAGACGCGCTTGCCGGAGTTCATGGTATTGTGCAGCATCTGCAACATGAAGCCGTCGCCGCCGAGCGCAACCATGACATCGGCGTCTTCCTGCGGCGCCTGGCCGTAAAGAGCGATCAGCTCTTCACGCGCTGCCAGAGCCTCCGGCGAGGTCGAGGCGAGAAAGCAGAGCGACTGAAATGAGCGTGGCATGCAATATCCTTCGACAGTATGCGTCTACGTAATGGATAACACCCCTGTGCGACAAGCCGTATTCGCGGGCGGCGGATTATCGCAGGGATAGCAATGGTTCGCTCGAAGCCCTGGAAAATAACGGCTGCGTCGTCGGCCAGAAGGGCTCGCCAGCTCGTCGGAAAGCAATTAGGACGGCGCCCGGGTGGCTTTGCCGGGAGATAGAATAGAAAATGTTTTCCATAGGGCAGCCGAGCGTCTTCGAGCAGATCATCAAACGGAGCCGCTTCCGCGCAGTCGCCGTGGCGATAGCCGATGCGGAAGAGGCAAGAGTGCAGCTGTCCGCCCTTTCCGATGCCGATGCGACGCACAATTGCTGGGCCTGGCGTCTCGGCCAGAGCTATCGCTTCAACGACGATGGCGAACCGAGCGGCACCGGCGGCAAGCCTATTCTGCAGGCGATCGACGGTCAGACCTTCGACGGTGTGCTGGTCGTCGTCACCCGCTGGTTCGGCGGCGTGCTGCTCGGCACCGGTGGACTGGTGCGTGCCTATGGCGGCACGGCGTCGACCTGCCTTCGAAACGCCGAGCGGATCGATGTGCTGCCGATGGCGGCTGCCACGGCTTCCGTCGCCTTTTCGGACCTCGCTTTGGTGAAGGCGCGGCTGATGGCGATGGCCGGCCTCAAGGTTCTGTCCGAAGATTTTACCGACGGGGGCGCCGTCCTGTCGCTTTCCATTCCGGAAGAGGCGGCGGATCGCGCCGCCACCCTGATACTGGATTGCACGAACGGCCGCGTCCAACTCGATTTCGGCCTTGGCGCCGGAGGTGCCGGGGCAGGAGAGGCGGGCCAATAGTCGGAGACAGCCATCCGAAGCCGCAAGCCAACGACGAAACGCTGCCGAAGGCTTCCGTTTCCCGGCCTTATTGACTATCAGTCTGCCATCACTGTGAGGAGTTCCATCGTGCCGAACACCGACGACCTGCGCATTCTCGAAATCACGCCCCTGAGCCCACCGTCCCGCGTCATCGCGGACGTGCCCTGTTCGCCCGCAGCAGCCGAAACGGTCGCGGCCGCACGCGCAGCCGTGCACGGCATCCTGTCCGGCGACGACGACCGTCTTGTGGTGATCGTCGGTCCATGCTCGATCCACGATCCGATTGCGGCCTTCGACTATGCCAGGCGGCTGGTCGAAGCGCGCAGGCAGCACGAGGGTGAACTCGAGATCGTCATGCGCGTCTATTTCGAGAAGCCGCGCACCACGGTCGGCTGGAAGGGACTGATCAACGATCCCCATCTCGACGGCAGCTTCAAGATCGAGGAAGGCTTGCGGATTGCCCGCAAGCTGCTCGTGGATATCAACGATCTCGGCCTTCCGGCCGGATGCGAGCTGCTCGATACCATCACGCCGCAATATATTGCCGACCTCGTCAGCTGGGGCGCCATCGGCGCGCGCACGACCGAAAGCCAGGTGCACCGCGAACTCGCCTCCGGCATGTCCTGCCCGATCGGGTTCAAGAACGGCACCACCGGCGACATCCGGATCGCGCTCGACGCCGTGACCGCCGCCTCGCAGCCTCACCATTTTCCGGCCGTGACGAAGGACGGTCGCGCCGCGATCGCCTCTACGTCCGGCAACGAGGACTGCCATCTGATTCTGCGGGGCGGCAAGACGCCGAATTTCGATGCCGAGAGCGTTGCCGCCGCTGCAGCGGAAACGTTGAAGGCGGGCCTGCCGCCGCGCATCATGATCGACGCCAGCCATGCCAACAGCGGCAAGAACCCGGACAACCAGCCTGCCGTCATCGATGCCATTGCCGCGCAAGTGGCTGCGGGCGACCGGCGCATCATCGGCGCCATGCTCGAAAGCAATCTCGTGGGTGGTCGCCAGGACCTGGTCACCGGCCGACCGCTGACCTACGGCCAGAGCATCACCG
>CAZZZI010000110.1:0-14898 GCA_964658415.1 uncultured Sphingomonas sp.
CCTATGCTGCCTTTGCGACCAGCGCCGACAAGGGCGCCGTCCGCGATCTCAGCGGTCGCTGATCAAAGATTTGGCCGCAGCTTGTGCTGCGGCCAATGACCTCTTGGGTCGTCGATTCATCGACGGCTCCGGCGGGATTTTGGTTTCAGTTCGGCTTGGCGAGATTCTTGTAGGCCGTATCCAGCTGCTTGAGACGGTCCTCGTAGGACGTCTTCAGGCAGGCGGCGTCTGCACCGCAGGCCTGCCGCTTCTTCAGCCACGCCGTCTGCTCATCCTGGAGCGAGCCGCGCGATCCCATGGCGAGCAGACCCGAGATCAACTCGAATGTCGTCGCCATCTTTACATCTGCATCGTTCAGCGCGCGCGTATCGCAGATCATCTTCTCATCGGGCTGCAGCGTCTTGCCATCGCAATCGAAGCTGGCTGCCTGAGCCGGAGCAAGGGAGGCAAGCAGCGGCATGAGGCTCACAAGCGATGCGCTGAAAAGCATAGCGGCCCGGCGGCGAATTGTGACTGGCTGCGACGTGTGGTGCATCTTTTGACTCCGATTTCATGGCGTTAGGTCGATTGGCTGACACCGCACATCCGATCGGGAATCGTATTGGGGTGCGCGCCGTCGGACATCTAACCCATTCCGGGCAGATTTGTTCAGTTGGCGTGCGTGCGATGCCTCCCGTTGCCTTGACGTTCCATGATTGCGCCCTCTTTCCTTTCTAGTTTTCGCAGCTACAACGTTTCCTCCACTGACATTGATAAAAGGGTTTCCCGATGCAAGGTTTGCTCAAACGCGCTTCGATACCGGTGCTCGCGCTGCTCGTTACACTCCCAGCGCCGGTCTATGCCGAGACCGCGAAGACAGTGCCCGAGAGCAAGATGGAAATGCAGCTCTCGTTTGCGCCGCTGGTCAAGCAGACGGCCGGATCGGTCGTCAATGTCTACGCGGAGCGCGTCGTGCACCAGCAGTCGCCCTTTGCCGGCGATCCCTTCTTCCAGCAGTTCTTCGGTCAGCGCATGCCGAACCGCACGGAAAAGCAGACCTCCCTCGGCTCCGGCGTGATCGTCGAGGCAAACGGCACGATCATCACCAACAATCACGTCGTCGACGGCGCCGACGATATCAAGATCGCGCTCTCCGACGGCCGGGAGTTCCCGTGCAAGGTGGTGCTGAAGGACGACCGGGTGGATCTCGCCGTGCTGAAGATCGACACCAAGGAGCAGCTGCCCATGCTGCCGATCGGCAATTCCGATACGCTCGAGGTCGGCGATCTCGTACTGGCCATCGGCAACCCGTTCGGCGTTGGCCAGACCGTCACCAGCGGCATCGTGTCGGCGCTTGCCCGCAACCAGGTGAAGAACGAGGTCGGTTTCTTCATCCAGACTGACGCTGCGATCAACCCCGGCAATTCCGGCGGTGCGCTGATGAACATGAAGGGCGAGCTGATCGGTATCAACACCGCGATCTTCTCCCAGAGCGGCGGGTCCAACGGCATCGGCTTTGCCATTCCCGCCAATCTCGTGCGTGTCTTCCTGGCGGCGGCCGATCGCGGCGACAAGAGTTTTGAGCGTCCCTATATCGGCGCGACATTCGAACCGGTGACCTCCGAGGTCGCCGATGCCCTCGGCCTGAAGCGGGTCAGGGGCGCGCTGATCACCAAGGTCACCGACAACGGTCCCGCCGCCAAGGCAGGACTGAAGGCCGGCGAGGTCGTCACGGCCCTGAACGGCATTTCCGTCGAACATCCGGATGCGCTCGGCTACCGCCTGACCACGGCGGGCCTGGGTGCCACGGTATCCTTGACCGTGCTCGACAATGGCAACGAGCGGGAAGCGAAGATGACGCTCGCAAGTGCGCCTGAGACGCAGCCGCGCGAAGAGAAACTGATCGCCGGCAGCAATCCCTTCGCCGGCGCGACCGTGGCAAACCTGTCGCCCCGCGTCGCCGACGAGCTGCACATGCCGACCGACACCGCATCCGGCGTCGTCGTCGAAAAGCTGAAGGAAGATTCGGCCGCCGCGCGCCTGGGCTTCGAGCCGAAGGACATCATCATCTCGGTTAACGGCAAGGAAATCGCCAATACGCGCAGCCTCGAGGCTGCCGCTGCCAGCAATCCCGACATCTGGCGGGTTGAAATCGAGCGGGACGGCCAGCGCATCCGGCAGTTCTTCCGATGAGCAACGACCTGTTTGCGCCGCAGATCCCGGCAGCTGTCGCCAGCAGGCGACCGCTGGCCGATCGGCTGCGGCCGCAGACGCTGGCTGACGTGTCGGGCCAGCAGCATCTGACAGGCGATGACGGCGTGCTGCGGCGGATGATCGAGAGCGGTTCGCTCGGCTCGATGATTTTCTGGGGCCCGCCCGGAACCGGCAAGACCACGGTCGCCCGGCTTCTGTCGGGCGAGGCGGGTCTCGCCTTCGAGCAGATCTCGGCGATCTTCTCCGGCGTGGCCGACCTCAAGAAGATGTTCGAGACTGCGCGGATGCGGCGCATGGACGGCCGCCAGACATTGCTGTTCGTCGACGAGATCCATCGCTTCAACCGTGCCCAGCAGGATAGTTTCCTGCCGGTCATGGAGGACGGCACCGTCATCCTGGTCGGCGCCACGACGGAGAACCCGTCGTTCGAACTGAACGCCGCCCTGTTGTCCCGCGCCCGGGTGCTGACCTTCCGTGCCCACGACGAGGAGAGCCTGCGCGAACTGCTGCAGCGCGCCGAGACAGTCGAGGCCAAGCCGCTTCCGCTGACGGACGATGCCCGCGATAGCCTCATCCGTATGGCCGACGGAGACGGTCGTGCTGTGCTGACGCTGGCCGAGGAGGTCTGGCGGGCGGCAAGGACGGACGAGGTCTTCGATACGGTGGCGCTGACGGAAATCGTCCAGCGTCGTGCGCCGGTCTATGACAAGGCCCAGGACGGCCACTACAATCTGATTTCGGCCCTGCACAAGTCCGTGCGCGGATCGGATCCGGACGCGGCGCTCTACTATCTGGCCCGCATGTTCGATGCCGGTGAGGATCCGCTCTATCTGGGAAGACGCCTGGTGCGGATGGCGGTCGAGGACATCGGGCTTGCCGACCCGCAGGCGCTTGTCGTCTGCAACGCCGCCAAGGACGCCTACGACTATCTCGGCTCGCCCGAGGGGGAACTGGCCTTCGCCCAGGCCTGCGTCTACCTGGCAACGGCACCGAAATCGAACGCTGTCTATACCGCCTTCAAGGCGGCGACGCGGGCTGCCAAGGAGAACGGCTCGCTGCTTCCGCCGAAGCACATCCTGAATGCCCCGACAAAGCTCATGCGCGGCGAGGGCTATGGCGACGGTTACCGTTACGATCACGACGAGCCGGACGCATTTTCCGGTCAGGACTATTTTCCCGAAAAGCTCGGCCGGCAGAAATTCTACGACCCACCCGAGCGCGGCTTCGAGCGCGACATCAAGAAGCGTCTGGGGTGGTGGGCAAAGCTGCGCAAGGAGCGGGCCGAAGACTGAGGCTGCGTGCGCAGCGTCAGCCGGCCGCCGATTTCTGCATGCGCGGAGCCGATGACCGCTCGATCATCTTGACGCTCGATTCGGCGAGACCTTTGTGACCCTCCATATCCACCACGAGGTGCCAATGGCCGCTCTCGGGGACGCTGAGCCGGATCGGCGACTTCTTGGCGACGCCGCCGACGAACTGGTGCTTGAGCGTTTCGGTGAAACGCTGGAAATTTCCCGCCGTCATCAGCCGGACATTGGCCACAGCGGAGAGGGTGATTTCGATCGTCGTCTCGGCGCGCTGGTCGCCGAGATCGTAATGGGTGTAGCGGAAAGTTGGTTTCGGCATCTTGGTCTTGGTCTCTGGTCGCATACTTCACCGAGACTAACCAGCAGGTGGTTAAGGAAATGTGGATCGCGCGACTGGCTGGTATCAATATACAACCGTGAGCTAGTGCGGCCTGTCTGCGGTGACGGTATCCAGGCCGAGGACGACGCCTTCGGGCGCCCTGCAGACGTCAAGCGGATTACGGTCGCATTCCTCTCGGGCAAAGTGCAGGGCGGCGGTCTCGCTGGCGAACAGGCCACCGATGCGTCCGAGGCGGTCCTGGACGACCCAGCCACCGTGACCGTCGCGACCGATGATGAAGCGGGGCGTCGCGCTCGGGTCGACCATGCTGCGTGCAGAGGCCTGACGAGGAGCGGGGGCTTCGCCATGAAAAATCGAGCTGGGCATGACGTTCTCTTTCTTAATGTCATAAGCGGCCGTGCCAGATGGCCAGGCCTCGGTAGGAATCTAGAGGTGCGCCGATAGGAATTCCATTTCGGACACCGTCCAAAACCATTAAAATCTCATAGGCACCGGGACTGTGACAGCGCCGGGCAGAAGTGAGTCATCCCCTCTCGTTCGGCAACCAGGCCTTCCAGAGCCCCGCTGAGCGCGGCTTCCGTCGTCGCATCGACGTCGACCAGAGGAAGGCGTACTGTGGCTGCGACCGGGCGGTCTTGAAGGCAGAGCGCGTGCTTTATGGCGGCGGCAGTCCCGTCGAGGGCCAGCGCCTGCCAAAGTGGCCGCAAGCGATCCTGCAGGCTGGCGGCAGCCGCCAGATTGCCCGCAGCGGCGGCATGGAGCAGCGCGGCGGTCAGTCGTGGCGCGACATTGGCGACGTCCGAGAATAGGCCTGATCCTCCCGAGAGCGTAAAGGCCGTTGCCGCCGCGTCCTGGCTTGTATAGAGGCCCACCCGTGCCGGCAGCAGCCGAACCCAGGCGTCTGCGAGGGATCGCCCGCTGCCGCCGTCGACAAGGCCGATGACCGTGCTGATCCGGCCGATCCTTCCCACGGTGTCCGGGGTCAGGTCGATGCCGGTATGCGCCGGTCGGTTGTCGACGACGATCGGGAGGTCTGTGGCAGTGGCAAGGCTGGCGAAATGCGCCAGAATGCCGTTCTGCGTCGGCTTGGAGTAATAGGGTACCGTGACCAACGCAGCGTCCGCCCCGGCGAGCTTTGCGAGTCGCGTCGCCTCAATTGTCGTTTCGGTGCAATGGGTCCCCGTCGCAGCAATGACCGGGACCCTCCCATCGGCGGCTTCGATGCAAAGTGAAATCACCGTCAGCCGCTCTGCCTGTGTCAACGTCGGCCCTTCACCGGCAAGGCCACAGACGGACAGTCCGTCGATGCCGTTGCGGATCTGCCATTCGACTTCGGCCGCCAATGCGTCGCAGTCAATTCCATCGTTGCGAAAGGGCGTCACGAGGGAGGTGATCGCTCCACCGATGCCCCTTTGGAGGCGGGCGCTATCCCTGTAAACTGTTCTCATCTGGCTTCCATTCAGAGATAGGAGAGCACGATGACGAGCTCGACGCAGCCGAGCGCGATACCGAATACAACCATCAAGGCTGCCACGCGCCGCGCTCTCATATGCGGCAACCGGATAGGTTGCCGGACGGTATGTCCCGTCCGGTCTCGATTTCCGGTGGCTTGATCAGGCGGACGGCGAAGGTGCGGGGTGGATGTCGGGAGCATGGCGTAGACCTCGTGGGAAAGGCCGCGATGCTAGTGCCGGACAGCATAGGAAAGCCATTCGCGGCTCGGGGTCAAAAAATAGGAAAGATATAAACGCCATGGGTCGGCTCCGAGCGGGCCGACGCCGGTGCTCAGCCGGCTGTGCGGCGGTTTTCCCGATCCAGCTGGGTGACGAGCGCCAGGATCGTCTCCGATGTCGGTGTCGGCACGCCGGTAAGCCGTCCGAGAGACACGACCATGCCGACCAGCGGCACGATCTCGAGAGCCTTGCCGGCCAGGAGATCCTGCAGCATCGATGTGCGGACGTCGCCCACGCCCTTCGATTGCTCGAGCCGCTCCTCGATGGTCCGCGTGAAGGTGGCACCGAGGGCTTCGCCGACGCCTTTGACCTCCGTCATTACCTGCGACGCCATGTTGGCCAGCGCCGGATCGGCCATCATGTCGGCCATCGTGGCTCGCGTCAGGGCACTGATCGGGTTGAAGGCCGCATTGCCCATCAGCTTGTTCCAGATCTCGTCACGGATCCGCGATGTCGTGGACACCGTGAGACCGGCCGAAGTCATCAGGTCCGCGATCGCTTTGAGATCGTCGCTGCTCTCGCCGGAGGGCTCGCCAAGAACGAAGCGTCCGTCGTTGCTCAGGCGGATTTCACCGGGCGCAGTGACCTCCGCGCCTTGGTAGGCAACACAACCGATCACCCGATCCGGGCCGATCGAACGCCACAACGATCCGCCGATGTCCAGCTCCTCGAATTGCGTCTCGCCATGTTTGCTCAGCGTGTCCCGATGGAAGTACCACCATGGTATACCGTTGAGCACCATGACGACGCGCGTCGTGTCGTGCATCAGCAAGCCGATGCCGGATGCCGCAGCACCGAGCTGATGGCCCTTCAAGCCAGTGATGATGAGATCCTGGGGCGGCAGCATGGAGGGGTCGTCGGTGGCTTCGACCGCGACGGTCAGCGGTGCAGTTGCCCCTGCAGGCCAGAGCGTCAGCCCGTGCTGCCGTATGGCCTCGAGATGGGCGCCGCGTGCTATGACAGAGACGGTGTGACCGGATGTCAGGGCGCTTGCAAGCCGAGCAGCGATGGTTCCGCCGAGCGCGCCTGCACCAAAGATGCAGATAGTCTTGATCGATGGCATGGCTGTCTCCGCGCGGCTTGACGTCTCGGAATGGCTATAGACGGTCGGTCGGGTACGCCGAACACCGGTAGCGACCGGCGTACCCGGTTTAATCAGACTGCGCCACCGTGAAAGCTGCCGAGCAGCCACAGGACGATCAGTACCAGCACCACCAGACCGAGCACGCCGCCGAGCCCACGCCCACCATAGCGACCATGGGCATAGAATCCGCCGCCGCCGCCCAACAACACAACTAGAATTACAATGATCAGGATCGTTCCCACAGCTATCACTCTCTCGCTTTTAATCCCGACAAATCACAGCAAAGCCAACGCTTTGCCGAGGTTCGGTGTGATCGGGGATATAGATCGCGAAAGGCGATTGTCCATGGAGCAGATCAACAATTCGACAACGTTGAATTGCGCACCGTCGACAGTCGGAGAAGGGCGAGCGACACCGTCCATCTAGGGCTGAATGGCGATGCCCGCTTCGATGGCGGCAGCGATGAAAGCCTTGCGCGCATCCTCGTCGGTGCGCTTGCCTTTTCTGACGTCAGCGCACACCAGCAAGGCGCGGTCGAGCGCCGGCCCGTCCTCCTGCGGCCAGTCCTCGATCATCGCCCAGGATGCCGCCTGGGTCGTGCTAATCGTGACAAATTTTTCCGGGCCTTCCAGCGCCAGGGTCACGGGCTGTTTCCAAGGGGTTTCCATGGGTATGGATCTTTCATGCTGGTTGCCGACGGTTCTTCATAGGCCGTTTTCGACCGCGTTGCGAGCGCTTGCAGCCGTCCGCAGAAAAGGCGGGGCAAGGAGGACGGAACCGAGCCAACGCCGACACTTACCCAGCTTCCCGGATTCAAACCGTTAGGCCGTTAAGAGGAAACATCAGCGGATCCCGGACAGGTGCAAAGCGCCGGCTAGAGGTCGATGGCGCCCATCTCCTAAGGGTCAGGGCGTCTGATTCGGCGGCAGCGGCGCGGGCACGCCTTCCCTTATGTGTTCCGAAAATGCCGGCGACAGGCCGTCTGCCTTGGCCTTGTCGTCGATGTGGGACAGGCGCCGGAGTTCCACCAGCGGCCGCCTCATATCCAGGGCCTTCTGATCGTAGGCGTAGTCGGGCACATAGCCGTTGACGACAAGGCGCCAGTCGAGGGGAAGGGCATCGCCGAGCGCCCGCACCATCTTGATGACAGCCGTCGTGCAGTTGGTGGTGAGGGAGTTGTAGAACTCGGGCTTGGCGGCAAGGGCATTGGCATCGGCCACGTAAGCCATCAGCAGCGCGCGCGCGCCGGCCGGCGAGACGTTCAGCCGGTAAAGCTGCACGTCCTCACCCCGCACATTGGAGCGCACCCCGACGACATCGCGCTCGTCTGCCGCCACGATGACCAGCGGATTGCTTTTGAAAAGGTCGGCGATGGGTGAGAATTCACCGCCCTTGCGGCGCCGGACTTCGATCGACCACGCGAGATGCCGCCCATCTGCGAAGCCGAAACTGACGATCATATGGGCCATGATCGGACCCGACCAATAGGACATGAACATGTCGACCGTCTGCAGCGAGGCGAGATCGTAGGTCCGGGTCTCCCAATGGGGGGTAAAATCGGTGTCGCTTCGCCACTCGAATGCCCGCACCTCGGTGAGGGTCAGCAGGTTGCCCTCCACCCGGCCGGTCACCTGCCGCGCGACATCGGGGGCCCAGTCTGCGCTGGCCGGCGGTTTTATCGTTGCCCACCAGGCAAGCACTGCGACAGCCGCCACCGCGAAACCCACCGCAGCAAGCACTTTCCGTCGACCGAAGAGGCATGTGATTGTCGCGATGCCGATGAGGGCAAAGACGCAAGCGCCGATCAGGCGCGATAGTTCAGGAAAGGGCAGGCGGTACCACAGGGCCAGGCAGGCCCATGCTGTAAACACAACGATAAAGAGAACGAGTCCGGTGAGGACGAGCGAGCGGCCAAAAGTTCGCAACGGTCTTCCCTTCGCTGAGGATATTGTCTTCGCTCGGGAAAGTGACATCGGTGCGGAAATAAGCAAGGGGATGTGGGGGCAATAATGATGCGCCGGGGGGAAGGCGACGCCTTCGATGGGTCGCCTTATCCCAAAGGGAACTATCTCGTTCCCGATGGGAGAGTTGGGCGGGCCCGGGGGCTTGCCAGTCAGGTTGCGTTGATGGTTGGCAGGTAAAGCTCGACCTGCTTGCGCTCGTCTGCATCGAGCGTCTCGACGTTATCTTTCCAGAATGCCTCTGCTTCTGAGGTGTCCGGTTCCCAATCCCGGGTTGAAACGACGTTGTCGTCGACCACGGCACGGCGCTTTCCACCGAGCTTGATATAGTCTTTTGCGAGTTGCAGCAGGGGTGTGTCTGTTTCTGGAGCGCTCATCGTGTTGCTCCCCAGACATAACCGAGGGCAGCAACGAGCGCCACCGATGTGATCGGATTGTCGCGCACCCGCGCCTTCATTTCCTCGAGCCAACCTTTTGCGGCGCCGGCGATCTCGCCTGCTGTCGCGGGCAGGCGATCGTCGACACTCCCGGCCGCATCGTGCTTCACGTCACGGGCGGCGTTGAGCGCCTGTTCGGAAAGAGAGGCCGCCTTGGTGCTGTCGACCGGGTGCGGGGGCATCGCCCTGTTGTTGTCTTGCATTGCAAAAACTCCTTTTGACTACCGGAACAACCAAGGGGGAGCCTTTGTGTTCCATGCAGCGTCTCACGAAGCGCTCGACGACGGGCGCTTTGGCCAGTCCATGATCGCCTGAAGTGTCACCGGGCGCAGGGCGCGGGCATCGACCCCGACGTCGTATTGGCGCAGCATCGGCGTGAGGCGTCCGTGCGAGTGGCCGTGCAGATTGATGGATTTCTTGCCGATCTGGTTCCAGGTGCGGAACGGATAGTGGCAGAGCACCAGCTTGTGGCCGTCCAGCGTGAGTTCCGCGTAATGCTGCACGCTCGTCCAGCCGCTGGCGCCGGTCACCGGTTCGGCATCGTTGTTGCCGATGATCAGATGCTTGCGGCCATGCAGGCGTTCCAGCAACGTATTTGGCGGGGTATCGCGCGGTGTGCCGACATCGCCGAGATGCCAGACATCGTCCGTCGCCGCGACAGTATCGTTCCACAAGGCAATCAACGCGGCATCGTGTTCGGCCATCGAGACAAACGGACGTCGGTCCAGCCGAAGCACGCGCGGATCGCCGAAATGGGTATCGCTCGTAAAGAAAATCATAGCTCTTCACCTGAACTGCCATAGCCGATGTTGCCTTGGCCGCAGGTAGCGGATGCCCGGACATTGCCAAGCCTCAAGACCTCTTTTTCAAAAATGCCGCCTGCCGGAACGCTTGGTGAAGACACTCGTTGAGTGGCGATAGAAACGGAGAAGACCCATGAAAAAGATCATTTTGACGACTGCTATCCTGATGCTTTCCACCTCTGCCTTCGCCCAGTCGGCAGCCGAATCGACCGGCGTGAATTCGCTGGTCGGCGCTGCTCCGAAGACGGAGGATTTCGTCATGGAAGCTGCCAGCAGCGACATGTTCGAGATTGCGTCCAGCAAGCTCGCCGCCGAGCGCGCCGATCCGGCCACTAAGATCTTCGCCACCCAGATGATTGCCGACCACACCAAGACCTCGACAGAAATGAAGCAGATGGTCGACAGCGGCAAGGTCAAGGCAACCATCCCGACGGCCATGTCCTCGGCCCAGAAGGACATGCTCGACAAGTTGAACGGCCTGCAGGGCGCTGACTTCACCAAGCAGTACCATTCCGACCAGGTCTCGGCTCACAAGGATGCCGTGGACCTCTTCAAGCGCTACGGCGACGGCGGCGACAATGCCGAACTGAAGGCCTGGGCGGCCAAGACCCGGCCCGCCCTCGAGCACCATCTGATGATGGCGCAGGACATGAACAAATAAGCACCAGCGCAGGTGGCCGGCTTGGACCGGCCACCTTTTTTATGCGACCCACGTCTACCTCGAGAGAGAGTTTGCCCATCGCCAAGCCCCTGCGGCCATGGTTGCCAGATGCTCCTGCGCCGTATGCCCGGAGATAGTCTTGCGCGGCTTCAAGTCATGGTCGCCATCCTCCAGCCACAACAGCTCGATCCGTTCCGATAGGTCGTAGCCCGCAACCTCGTCGCGGTTGCCGAGAAGATCGCGCGTTCCCTGGCAGATCAGGGTCGGCGTGGCGAGCAGGCGGAGATGGGATGTCCGCAGGCTATCCGGCTTTCCAGCCGGATGAAAGGGATAGCCGAGGCACAGCAGGCCGACGATCGCCTCGTCTCTATACAGCACGTCGGCAATCATGCTGGCAACGCGCCCGCCCATGGATTTGCCACCGATGATCAGGCGAGAAGGTGCGGCAAGGGCAGCCACCGCGGCGCGGTATTCGTCTATCAGCATCTCGGCCCTCGGAGGCGGCCGGCGTCCGCCGCCCGTCCTCCTCGCCGCCATGTAGCCAAACTCGAAGCGCGCGACACGAAAACCCTGTTCCGCCAGTGCGTTCGCAGCCGCCGACATCGAGCCTGAATCCATCGGGCCGCCCGCACCGTGCGCCAGAAGCACCGTGTAGGCGGCATCCTCTTTGCCTGAAAGCAAGAAATGGGGCTGGTTCATGGGCTCCTCAGGCGGCTACCGGCCGCAACGTTAGCTTATACGGCGCTCAGGCCGACACCAGGCAGAAAAAAGGCCCCCGCTTGCAAGCGAGGGCCTTCCATAATTTCACGCGCAGGTGCTGCTATTACTTGGCGAGGCGCAGCTTCAGCTGAGCAACGCCGGCAGCCACGTTGAGGCCGGTGCTGGTTTCGCCGCTCAAAGGCTGCAGGCCGAAATTCCGCGACGAGCCACCGATGAGCGCGTTGGCACCCAGGCCGACGCCGACGGACGCGCCGGCGGATGCGCCGACATAGTTGCCGGCCAGCGCGCCTTCACCGGTGCGGGTCGGGTTCACGTTATAGACGAGCCAGCTGAGGTAGGCCTTGCCCGTCACGCCGATGTCGATGCCGAGCTTGCCGATCGAGCCGACATAGTGCTCTGCCCGGCCGTTGCGCTGCTTGAACTCGCAGCTGACAGCCTTGCTGGAGCCGAGGATCATACCAACGCCACCGGCGACGGTGCAGGACAGCGTGCCGAGACGCTCCTTGGGCTGGTTGGCGACGATGCCATGGCCCTTGTGACGCGGCGCGGCGTCTGCGACGGAGGCGAATGCAGCGGCTGCAGCGACGGCGATGATGACAACATTTTTCATGGAAGTACGTCCTCAGTGATTGATGCCGGGGAAACGCGGGAGATCCAGAAAGGTTCAGTTGCCGACGTCGCGAGGGGGCAGGCTTGGCGCTTAGCCGGCCAGCTCGCCGGTGACGAACTGCGCCCGGCCCATGCCGAACGACCAGTCCTCGTCGCTGTTTTCGACCATCGTGATCATGATATCCGACGACGCGATGCCGCAGGTATCGGCGAGCGCTTTCGCCAGCATGTCGTAGAAACGCAGCTTTTCGTCCCGGCTGCGCGGGCGCGTGACGATTTCGATCAGGACGAATTTCTCCGACCGCGGAATGTCCAGTCCCGTGTCGAAAGCCCGCAGATGGGCTGGCTCGTGCTCGGTGAGGAGCTGATAGCGATCGCGCTCGGGCACCTTGAAGGCCGCAACCACCGTGCCATGAATGGCATCGAGAAGTCGACTTGTCTCTTCGACCGTACGGCCTTTGACGACATTGATTTTAATCAGGGGCATAGTTTCAATCCATTTCCAAACAGGTGTGCCGCCCATAGATGCGGCCGGTGGCACGAAGTTCCAGAGTGGCTGCTCGAAATGTGATCGTGGTTGGCTTCGCGACATATGTGGTGTGGGGCGGAGGAGCGGGTCGTGACCTTCAGCCCTTCCGGGCTCTTGCGTGTGATTGCCTCACCCTTGCGGAATGTCCAGCCGCAGCGCGCGGGTTCCGAGTTTCGCACCGTTCACAGCGTCGATGGCGATCGGTTTCACCTCTAGGCCCGTTTCGACGTCGACATAGCGGGCAAGATCCCCTTCGCAATGGCGGTGGGCCCATGCGCCGAGCATCATCAGCACAGGCAGGAAATCTCGACCCGCTTCGGTGAGCACATATTCCTCGCGGGGCGGGCGGTCCGAATAGAGCCGCTTCTCCAGAAGTCCGTCATCGGTCAGCGCCTTCAAACGCTTGGTTAGCATGGTCGGCACGATGCCGAGGCTTTTCCGGAATTGGTCGAACCGCGTAAGGCCAGAGTGCGCGTCCCTCAGCAGAAGCATGCTCCAGGTGTCGCCTACCGCCGCGAGACTACGGGCGACAGGGCAGTGG
Source organism: uncultured Sphingomonas sp. (assembly GCA_964658415.1). GTDB lineage: Bacteria > Pseudomonadota > Alphaproteobacteria > Rhizobiales > Rhizobiaceae > Rhizobium. The sequence goes on from CAZZZI010000110.1 coordinate 12,919, forward strand.
GTGGCCACAATATTTTTCATTTAATATCTTTTCGATAGTGACAAAGTACTAAAAAGATAGGAACATACTTTCCGGCAATGATCTACACCTTTGGAAAGATGATAGGATGAAAAATAGAAACAGCAGCGTCGCTGTGGTCACGGGCGCTTCTTCCGGCATCGGGCTGGTGACGGCGCGGGCTTTGACAAAGGCCGGCTATCGCGTTTTTGGAACGAGCCGCAAGCCGGTTGCTAGCGCTGCGGGCGTTACCATGCTTGTCTGCGATGTCACGGACGAGGCTTCGGTACAGGCGCTGGTCGCCGCAGTGCTGGACCAGGCAGGCCGCATCGATCTGGTGGTCAACAATGCCGGCGTTGGCCTGCTCGGCGGCGCGGAAGAGTCCTCCATCGCCCAGGCCCAGCGGTTGTTCGACGTCAACGTCTTCGGCGTCGCTCGTGTTGTCAATGCCGTGTTGCCTGTCATGCGCCGTCAGAAGATCGGACGGATTATCAATATGAGTTCGGTCCTCGGCCTCATTCCAGGGCCGTTCAACGCTTTCTACGCGTCCACCAAGCACGCGCTCGAGGGCTATTCGGAATCGCTCGATCATGAAGTGCGCACATTCGGGATCCGAGTCGTCCTCGTGCAGCCTGGGGTGACGCGCACCGCATTCGAGGAAAACCTGACGCGCGCCGACAGTCCGCTGTCAGCCTACGCCTCCGAGCGGGAGCGCAGCGAGACGCTGATGCGCAGTTGGATCGAGGCCGGCGATGCGCCCGAAGTCGTCGCTAACGTCGTCGTCAAGGCCGCAACGGCCAAGAGGCCGAAGCTGCGCTATTCTGCCGGCAAGCAGTCGACCCAGGTCCGGTTGCTCCGCCGCTTCATGCCGGAGCGGCTAGTCGACCGCGTCCTGCGCAAGGTCAACGGCTTGCCTGCCTGAGACACGGTCTGTGCGGAGGTCGTCTGGCCCACAAACTCCTCCACCCCGTGCTCCAAGAATACACCACCACCTTTCCGTGAGCTCAAACAGGAAATGGGCGGCTGTGACCAGCGCGCCCATTTTTCAGTTCAGTGGATCAAGAGCTTGTCTCGCCCTTCACCCAATCACGAGCAACCGCTCGTAGCCCCACACGTGTCGCACTTCTCGCAGGTGCCATTACGGACCATCGTGAAGTTCTGGCATTCGCCGCACATGCTGCCGGTATAGCCCTGCATGATGGAGCGGGTGCGGCGTTCGGCTTCGAGCTTCTTGGCTTCGGCCTTGGCCGTTGCCGCAGCGTCGGCTGCCTCGTCCGAGAACAGGGCGGTGTTGTCTTCCGCGACTTCTTCCGCCAGTTCCTTGGCGCGCTCGTCGTATTCACGCTTGAAGGAGACGACTTCCGAGGTCGAGATCGCGGCGATTGTTTCCAGCTTGCGCACCGCGCTGCCGGAGAAGGCCGTGATCGTGGCGCCGCCGGATGCCTTGGCGGGAGCGGCCGTTGCCGCGCCCTTGGGCTCGTTGGTCTTGCCGACCAGCGTCGGCTTGTAGCCGCGTGTCAGGCCCTTGGAGACGACATCGGCCTTGCCTTCGGACACGCCGCGACCGAGCGACGTGTTGTTGAAGTCGGACGTGTCGACATGCGCGAGGTCGTGACGGCCGAGGTAGGAGACGGCGAGTTCGCGGAACACGTAGTCGAGGATCGACGTGGCGTTCTTGATGGCGTCGTTGCCCTGGACGATGCCGGCCGGCTCGAACTTGGTGAAGGTGAAGGCGTCGACATATTCCTCGAGCGGCACGCCGTATTGCAGGCCGAGCGACACCGAGATGGCGAAATTGTTGATCAGCGCGCGGAGCGCCGAGCCTTCCTTGTTCATGTCGAGGAAGATTTCGCCGAGGCGGCCGTCGTCGTATTCGCCGGTGCGCAGGAACAGCGTGTGACCGCCGATCTTGGCCTTCTGGGTGTAGCCCTTGCGGCGGCCGGGCAGCTTTTCCTGCTCGCGGCTGACGCGCTCGATCACCCG
>CAZZZI010000111.1:0-14576 GCA_964658415.1 uncultured Sphingomonas sp.
GTGAAATCATCGGTGTGGCAGATGCCGGTCGCCTTGACCTCGATCAGCACTTCGCCGGCGCGGGGGCCTTCGAGCTGGACGGTCATGATTTCGAGCGGTTTTCCTGCCTGAACGGCAACGGCGGCGCGTACGTCCATCGTCTGTCTCCTGGTGATTTGCACTGGATTGTCTGTGGGGCGACATTGCACGGCGCGCGGCCACGGCTCAAGCGAAAAATCAGATGCTTAGCCGGGTTGGCCGGCGGTCGGAACCAGCGGCGCGGCGTCGGGCTCACGGAAGTCGCGATCAGAACAGGATGTGGCTGGCATAGCGGATCGCATAGGCATGCATGGAAACGGCGGCATAGAGGCCGAAGCACACCAGCATTCTTTCGCCCGACGACATCTTCTCCAGCGCCTGATTGGGCTTGATCGAGCCCGAACCGATCAGGCTGAGCAGCGTGAATACCGCGAGTGCGGCCAGAAGGGTGGTTGCGGTGAGGCCGATGGACCAGCCGACGGCGAGGATCGCCAGCGTAATGGCGAAACTGGAAAGGATGAGGCTGGCTTTGCCGGGAAAGATCTGGCGCAGCACCTGACCGCCGTCGAAGCGGTCCATCGGCAGGAGGTTGAGGAGATTGAAGGCGCCGAGAATGAGCAGGAAGACGAGCAGCGGGCCTCGCCACTCCGGAGGCAGCCAGCCCGCGTCTGACGCCTCGATGCCGGCGATGAGGATCGGCACGAGGAAGGCCGACATGCCGGGTCCCATCAGGGCGCAGGTCGCGACTTCGAACAGGCTGTTATAGGGGCGTCCGCCAATGGCGATCCCGCCCAGAAGCGGCAGGAAAATCATCCGCACACTGCCATGGCCGAAGGTACGGTAGGCGGCCATATGGCCGAGTTCGTGGAGGACGATGACCAAAGTCAGAAAGATCGAGATCATCAGTCCCGAGGCGTTAAGCCCGAAAAACGGCCACAGTAATAAGGTCGACACAACGGCGAGGGCGGCCTGGACGAGCGGATGTTCGAAGATGCCGTTGGGCTCGGACCGGCCGGTCTTCAGCCAGCCCTCCAGCGCCCGCAACTCGCGCCGCAGCGCGAAATAGCGGAAGATGAGAAAGGCAAGACCGCGATAGGTGTCGGTCTGCTCGACCATCACCGTCGCGCCGCCGTCCGAGGGCATGACCTGCCGCCGCTCGCGAAAATGGTGCCAGAAGCGACCGTCGAGCGTGCTGTCGTCCACGACAGTTGCCGTGTAGCCGTACAGGGCGGCATCGCCGGCGCCCGGGACCGTCGGCCGCACGGCCAGAAGACGGCGGATCGGTTGACCCTTGCGGTCGAGATGCCGGTAGGTCTGCTCGATGAGTCCCGGCCGTTCCGGAACGGGGCGGCTGGAAATCACGCCGTGATGCCAGTCCGCATGGGCTCCGGAGAGATCCAGCGCCTGCCACAGGGCCTCTGGCGTCTGTCGGAAGGCGCGACGGACGCGGATGGTGCGCGTGCCGACCGGCGCCGCCATCAGCAGCCAAAGCAGACCGAGATTGATTGAAAGCAACAGAATGGCGGAATACAGCGACGACACGGATCTTCCTCACGGCCCAATTGTACCCGTGAGCGGTTATCGCGCCGTAACTTTAAGAAATGACGTGAAGAAATGCCGACAATTTTAACCAGATGAACGGTCAGGTGAATGTCATGATCACCGCATCGACCGCCAGACTGTCGCCCGGCTTGGCCGCGATCGAGGCAACCGTCAGGTCGCGATCGGCGCGCAGCACGTTTTCCATCTTCATCGCCTCGACGACCGCGAGGGCTTCCCCGGCCTTGACCTGCTGTCCCTCGGCAACCGCAATCGAGACCAGAAGTCCGGGCATCGGGCACAACAAAAAATTCGACGTGTCCGGCGGCTGCTTGACGGGCATCAGGCGGTCGAGTTCCGCCTGTCGCGGCGTCAGGACGCGCGTCACGACCGAGAGACCCTGCCAATCCAGCCGCATTCCGTTTGACTGCAGCCGTGTCTGGACGGTCATCCGGACTCCATCCACCGTCCCGGACCAGACCGCATCGCCGGGTCTCCACTCGGTGACAACGGCGATTTCCTTGCCGGCGATCGCAAGGACACAGGTGAACGGGGTGGCGGGCGATCCCGAGACGACACGGGCGGCATAGTAATCGGCACCCAATTTCACGACGCGGTCTTTCGCCTCGTTGCCGGATGGCGGGCGCAGGCGATCGGCATAGTGACCGCGGCGCTCGGCATCTATCGCGCCGCAGGCCATTGCAATCGCTGCCAATACGGTGCTTTGGGCCGGATCGGGAACCATCGGGGCAAAGCCGTCGGGATACTCTTCCTGGATGAAGCCGGTGGAAAGCCGCCCCTCCCGCCAGCGTGGATGCTTCATCAAGGCGGATAGAAAAGGAATGTTGTGGGCGATCCCGTCGACGACGAACCCGTCCAGCGCCTCGCCCATGGCCTCTATGGCCTGCAGGCGGTCGGGCGCCCAGGTGCAGAGCTTGGCGATCATCGGGTCGTAGAACATCGAGACCTCGGCGCCTTCGAAGACGCCCGTGTCGTTGCGCAGGACCGCATCGCCCGTCTGCCCCTCCGGCGGCGGCCGGTAGCGGGTCAACCGGCCGATCGAGGGCAGGAAATTGCGGTAGGGATCTTCCGCATAGACCCGGCTTTCGATGGCCCAGCCGTTCAGCACCACGTCATCTTGGGCAAAGGAGAGCGGTTCTCCCGCAGCAACCCGGATCATCTGCTCGACGAGATCGGTGCCGGTGACGAGTTCGGTCACGGGATGCTCGACCTGCAGCCGCGTGTTCATCTCGAGGAAATAGAAATTGCGCTCGCTGTCGACGATGAACTCGACGGTGCCGGCGCTCTGGTAATCGACGGCCCGCGCCAGCGCCACCGACTGCTCGCCCATGGCCTTGCGCGTTGCCGCGTCGAGAAACGGCGAGGGCGCTTCCTCGACGACCTTCTGGTTACGGCGCTGGATGGAGCATTCGCGTTCGCCCAGGTAGAGCACGGTGCCCATTGCGTCGCCGAGCACCTGGATCTCGATATGCCGGGGATCGACGATATATTTCTCGATGAACAGGCGGTCGTCCCCGAAGGAGCTTCTCGCTTCCGAACTCGCACGCTCGAAGCCGTCGCGGACGTCCGCCTTGCTCCAGGCGATGCGCATGCCCTTGCCGCCGCCGCCCGCAGAGGCCTTGATCATCACGGGGTAGCCGATTTCCGAGGCGATGGTCTCCGCATGTTCCGCATCGACGATGACGCCGAGGTAGCCTGGAACGGTCGAGACGCCCGCGTCGCGGGCAAACTTCTTCGATTCGATCTTGTCGCCCATGGCCCGGATGGCCTTCGGCTTCGGCCCGATGAAGACAATACCCTCCGCCTCCAGCGCCGCGCAGAAGGACGCCCGCTCCGACAGGAATCCGTAGCCGGGATGAACGGCCTCGGCACCGGTCTGGCGACAGGCGGCGATGATCTTTTCCGCGTCCAGATAACTCTCGGCAGCCGGCGGCGGACCGATGTAGACGGCCTCGTCTGCCATTTCGACATGCAGGGCATCGCGGTCCGCGTCCGAGAAGACGGCGACCGTGGCGATATTCATGCGCCGCGCCGTCTTTATGATCCGGCAGGCGATTTCGCCGCGATTGGCGATCAGGATTTTGGTGAACATCGATGCTCCGCAAAGGCTTGGGTATCGTGTTCTAATCGCAATTCCGCATCCGGTCCAATGCGTCAGGCGTCGCGCCGGCAAAAATGCCGGGCGCGTTGCTGCCTTCAGGCGGCGGCCTCGGCATTGCCGTCAGCGAGCATCTCATCCGATACGCGCAGCCAGCGGATCCGTGGCCCGCTCTCGTGCCATTTGGCTCTGACGGTCTTGCGCAGCTGGGTCCAATCGGCGTGATTGACCTGGCGTTCGGTGGCCACCGCGATGCGGTCGAGCGCTTCGATCTCCTGGGGAGCAAGCGCAATGCCGGCCGCATCCATGGAGTTGCGCAGGACATGCCTGATAAACTCGACATCGTGGCGGGTCACGCCCCGGCTGTCGACGCTGCGGACCTGGCTATAGGCGCCCGTTCCCGCGACCACGGCATAGCGCAGCTGGTCGATGGCAAAGGCGGCGAAGACGGGTGGAACATGCGCGGCTATATCGAGCACCTCAAGCAGCACTTCGAAATCGGTGGGCGAACGGATAATGCCGTCAGTGGAAAGGGCTTCGATCAACCATGCGGCATTGGCCTCATCCAGCGCGCCCTGGGGCTGGCTGTGATGGACGATGAAATCGGCCAGCTCGCCGATGTAGAAGCCATCCCATTCGTCGCATTTCTCGACGCTCGAATGATGGATGGACAGCAGGAGCGCTGCATCTTCCGATGAACTGATACCATCGGGAAAGCTAATCCTGCGCAATGTCAGTACGTCTTCGGCGGAAAGCCTGTTCCTCCCGGCAAGAAGCCATGCCGGAAAAGAGAGACGGAACTCGCTCATCTTTTATCTCCCGTTTCGTCATGAAACTGGGACATTCTCTACCGTCAGGCGATTGAGAAAGCCTCAAGGAGCGCGGTTAACGGCCTATTCAACGAATGTAGCGGTTTTTAGCAATCTGGACTGGACGCGCTCGCGCCAGATGATGAACAGCCCGGACCCGACGATGATGGCGATGCCGACCCATTTCGACAGGTTCGGAAAGTCGCCGAACAGCGCGTAGCCGAGCACAGTCGCCGAGATGATCTCGAAATACTGGAAGGGTGCCAGCAGCGACAAGGGCGCGAGGCGAAACGCCCGGACCACCAGGATATGGGCATAGCCGGAGATCGAGCCGAGAATGAGGAGCAGCGTCAGCCCGAGCCATGAGGCGGGCAGGGACAGGGTAAAGTCCCCGGCGCCTGCGCCATGGCCCACCCACAGGGCACCGGCCATGAAGATCGTACCGCCGACACCTGCCATCGTCTGCATTGCGAGCGGCGAATCGGCTTCGCCAATGGCCCGGTTCATGAACAGGTAGATCGCATAGAGAAAGGCGCAGGCGACCGGCAGCAGCGCCTTCAGGCCGAAGATCTCGAAGCTCGGCTGGATGACGATCATCGCGCCCCCGAAGCCGACGACGATCGCCAGCCACCGCCGCCAGCCGACCTTGTCGCCGAGAAACAGGGCCGAGAGGCAGGCCAGCATGAAGGGCTCGACGAAATAGATGGCGAAAACATCGGCGAGCGGCATGTATTTGACCGCTACGAAGAACAACAGGCTCGCAGCGCCGTGCAGGACGCCACGCAGGAGATTCATCCATGGCCGCTTGGTGGAAAACGCAGCGCCGCCGGCCAGCAGCAGGGGCAAGGTGCAGACCAGCTGGAAAAAGAATCGATAGAACGTCACCTGTCCCGGCGACATGGCCTCGAATGTCGCCATATATTTGGCGATCGCATCCATGACCGGAAGAACGACCATCGCGCCAGCCATGATGAGCATGCCGCGCAACGGATTGAGAGACGGAGAATCAGCTGGGGGCATCGAACACTCTGGCGTTTCGGACCGACATCAATCACAGCCGAAATGCGCAGGCAACAAGAAGTTTGAGGAGTGCCGCCCACACCGGCGGCTCGCCGAAGCGAAAGTCAAATCTGACTTGAGAGAGTGCTCTTCGTTCTGCGGCGCAAGCCTGCAAGAAGAGATGGTGCGGTCGAGAAGACTCGAACTTCCACGGGTTGCCCCACAGCGACCTCAACGCTGCGCGTCTACCAATTCCGCCACGACCGCATCGTGGTAGGTGCCGAATTGCTCCGGCGCGCTGCATGTAGCAAAAGGCTTTGAGGGGCACAAGAGCGTTATCACCGATTTTTTGACAAGTTGTGACAACTGTTTGAATTTACCGTCTAAACCCTCCATATATCGGCTGTATAACTCACCTCCGGGCTCATCCGGCGGTCACAACGAGCATTCCAGGAAAGTCTGACGGCGATGTTGCGCAAGGATCTCGAGATTTCCATGATTCCGGCCCCCGGTTCACCCCCGGTCCGCTGGCGGATAGCAGAGGGTCTCGTGGATTACGCGGATGCCGTTGAGACGATGGAGCGAGAGGTGGCGGCGATCGCCGAGGGCCGCAGCGACGAGTTGGTCTGGCTGGTCGAGCATCCGCCGCTCTACACGGGTGGAACGAGTGCCGAATCCGCCGACCTTATACAGCCCGACCGTTTCCCGGTGTTCTCGACCGGGCGGGGCGGCGAGTACACCTATCACGGCCCCGGCCAGCGCGTCGTCTATGTGATGCTGGATCTCAAGCGCCGGCGTCAGGACGTTCGCGCCTTCGTGGCAGCCCTGGAAGAGGTGATCATCGCGACGCTCCAGACGATGAACGTTCGTGGCGAGCGGCGCGAGGACAGGGTCGGCGTCTGGGTGCGGCGTCCGGACCGGCCGTCGCTGCCGGATGGAACCATGGCAGAGGACAAGGTCGCCGCACTCGGCATACGCCTGCGCAAGTGGGTGACGTTCCACGGCCTGTCGCTGAACGTCGAACCGGACCTCGAGCATTTCTCCGGCATCGTGCCCTGCGGCATCTCGGGCTATGGCGTCACGAGCCTTGTCGATCTGGGATTGCCGGTGACGATGACCGATGTCGATGTCAGCCTGCGCCAGTCTTTCGAGACCGTATTCGGCCCAACGATAACCGAGAAGTCCTGAGCTGCATCGAATATATCGATTTTCTGAAATAATTATGCACTGCCATCAAGCTTAACCAAACATTAAAATCCCGCTTGCAAGCGGCTAATAGTTGACTATTCTTCTCTCCAGATTGGAGAGCGGAAATGATGTTGAACAAGACTTTGCTGATGCCGATAGGTCTTGCCGTCATCGTCTTTTCGGGACTGCTTTTCCAGCTCCTGCATGCGCTGCTGCCGACGACCTCGCTCTTCGTTCCCTGAACGCGGCCCTGGCCTTTCCGTCATCCTGCGTTCACCTTCGCTACAATAGTCTCCATGTCAGCGGCTCTTCCTGCAAGCCAGGGGATCGCGATCTATACATTAGCCATCCATCAAAAGTGAGGACTTGGAATGACCAGTCGTACGCTCTTACTCACATCCTTCGCCTCGTTCGCCCTGCTCGGTTCCCTGTCGTTGATCACGCCGGCTTCGGCGCTGACGATGAAAGAGTGTAGCGTCAAGTACAAGGCAGCCCAGGCAGCCGGGACGTTGAACGGCATGAAGTGGAATGACTACCGCACGGCACAGTGCGGCGCCGAGGCTGCTGCCGCACCGGCTGCTGCTGCCCCGGCCGCCACGGCACCGGCTGCCACGACGGCTACGGCGCCCACCAAGGCCAACACGATGGCCGCCAAGCCGACCGCTTCGAAGACAGAGGACGAGCCGGATGCGACCGCACCGCCTGCCAAGGAGCCTGCCAAGCCGACCATGGCCGCACCTGCTGGCCTGAGCCTGCCGACCGCGATCTCGCCGAAATATGCGAAGGAAACCGAAGGCAAGGCCCGCTTCCACACCTGCGTCGATGCCTACCACGATGCCAAGGCCAAGAATGCACTGGCCGGCGTCAAGTGGATCCAGAAGGGCGGCGGCTACTACAGCCTTTGCAACAGCAAATTGAAGGGCTGATCTGCCCGAGAGCACAAACGAAAACGGGTGCCGCGAGGCACCCGTTCTTGTTTCAGTGGCGGCAATATCAGTCGTCTTCCGGAATGTTGGCATCGACGCCGATGATTTGGATGAGATTGCGCACGGAAGTCACGCCTGAGATGGAGCGGGCGATCCGGCCGAGCTGGCGTGCCGTGGCGGCATCGTCGACTTCGCCCTCGAGGATGATGATGCTTCCCTCGGAACGCACGTCGATCATCTCCGGGCTGGCGCCCTCGACGTCGCTAAGCGCGTCCATGACCCGCTCCTCGATGTCATCCGATTCGACGAGATCCGCCGTCGTCGGCATCCGCGAATCGGGCTCGCGCTCCTGCTGGCCATTGGCGTCGGTCTTCGTGACGGTGAAACCCTTGCTGCTGCCTTCGTCGAAGTTCGCATCCGTCTCGCCGTAGGGGCGGTTTTCGGAGGGTTCCGACGAGGAGCCCGCGTCGTCGTCATAGGGCCAGCCGTCTTTGAGGTCCCGCTCTTCGTAGTCGCGGTAGTCCTCTTCCCGTGTTGTATCCTTCTTAATGCCACCCATGACCATGCTCCCTGTGTCGTTTCAGTCCCTCAACGGCTACAGGCGCGCTTGGTTCAATCCTTCCGTGCGCTTTCATCTTTTTCCCACTTTCGAACGAGCCTGTCCCTCTTCAACCTCGACAGCCGCTGCAGCCAGAAGATCCCGTCGAGCTGGTCGATCTCGTGCTGGATGCATGCGGCAAGGAAGCCATTGGCGGTTTCCTCGTGGGAGGCGCCATCGGCGTCCTGGTAGGTGAAGCGGATGCTCGATGGCCGTGTCACGTCTTCGGTGGCACCCGGCATGCAGATGCTGCCTTCCTGGTGGCGGGCGGTCTCGGACGAGGTCCAGGTGACCGCAGGATTGACATAGGTCCTGACGACATCCGCGGGTTCCAGCTGGATCACCACCACCCGGGTCGTTATGCCGACATGGGCGGCCGTTATGCCAACGCCGGGAGCGGCCCGCATGGCCTGGAGGAGATCGGAGATCAACTGGCGGAGGTCATCGTCGAATGCGACGACCGGGCTGCAGGCAAGTCTCAGGCGAACATCGGGATAGCGAAGAAGGGCGAGGGGCATGCATGATTTTTCCAGCGTGATCGGGAGACTGGGAAAGTATTAGAGGGTCGGAGCGAAGCTGGCTATCTGAAGCTCCCTTTTTGCAGCGACGGCTGGCCTATCTGCTTGTTGACATTGATTTTTTTCCGGCCATTCTCCACTGTGTCCCGAATGTGGCAAAATGCGAGGCGCCGATGACGACGACCGACGAAGACGAACGCGTTCACGCCGGCAGCCACCCCAGGCCATTCGACATCTATGACGAAGACGGCAACGTGCGCGCCGACTTCCTGACGAAGGTGAGCCATGCCGTCGATGCGGGCGATACCGGCTTTCTGCACCGCAACGTTGTGCGGTTGCATGAGTCTGAGCTGGGCGACCTGCTGGAGGCGCTGAACTCGGATTTGCGGCTGGCGCTGGTGGGGCTGCTCGGCGACGAGTTCGACATGACGGCGTTGACCCAGGTGGACGAGGCTATCCGCCGCGAGATCGTCGATCACCTGCCGAATGACCGGATCGCCGCCGGCATCGGCGAACTCGATTCGGACGACGCCGTCTACATTTTGGAAGATCTCGACAAGCAGGACCGGGACGAAATCCTGTCCCAGATGCCATTCACCGAGCGTGTCCGGCTGCGGCGCGCACTGGATTATCCCGAGAGTTCGGCCGGTCGTCGCATGCAGACCGAGTTCGTGGCGGTGCCGCCGTTCTGGACGGTCGGGCAGACGCTCGACTATTTGCGCGAGGACAAAGGGCTGCCGGAGGATTTTTCGCAGATATTCGTGATCGACCCGACCTTCCGGCTGCTCGGCGGCCTTGCCCTCGATCGCATCCTGCGCAGCGGACGGCAGGTGAAGGTCGAAGAGATCATGCGCGAGACGACGCACCCGATCCTGGCCGAGATGGACCAGGAAGAGGCGGCGCAGCTCTTCGAACAATATGATCTCCTGTCAGCGGCCGTCGTCGACGACAACGGGCGGCTGGTCGGCGTGCTGACCATCGACGACGTCGTCGACGTCATCCACGAGGAGGCGGACGAGGACATCAAGCGGCTGGGCGGCGTCGGCGACGAAGAGCTGTCCGACAGCATTGCCTCGACGGTGCGCTCGCGCTTTCTCTGGCTTGTCGTCAACCTGCTGACGGCGATCCTGTCGTCCAGCATCATCAGCGTCTTCGATGGCTCGATCGAAAAGATGATCGCGCTTGCCGTGCTGATGCCGATCATCGCGTCGATGGGCGGCAATGCCGGCACCCAGACGATGACGGTTACCGTGCGGGCCTTGGCGACGGGTGATCTCGACATCTACAACGCAGCACGCATCATCCGCAGGGAGGCCAGCGTCGGATTGCTGAACGGCATCGTCTTCGCCATCCTGATGGGGGCGATTGCGACGTTCTGGTTTCACGATGTCCAGCTGGGGGTCGTCGTCGGAGCGGCGATGGTCATCAATCTCGTGGCGGCGGCGCTTGGCGGCATCCTGTTGCCGCTTCTCCTCAACCGCATGGGGGCAGATCCCGCCATTGCCTCATCCGCCTTCGTGACGACGGTGACGGACTGCACCGGCTATTTCGCCTTCCTCGGGATCGCCACCTGGTGGTTCGCCATTCACTGAAGCGTGACCGTTCCCATTGCCGGAGCTGCCAAGCTCCGGTATCATTTACTTTTACGTAAGACATTCAGCCCCGGGAGACGCTGTCCATTGCCGGTCGATAAATTTTACAGCATCACGGAATTGACGCGCGAGTTCGGGGTTTCGACCCGAACCCTGCGTTTCTACGAAGACGAGGGTTTGATCCACCCGGAGCGGCGCGGGCGCACCCGTCTGTTCCGCCAGGCCGACCGCCGGCTGATTGCCGAAATCCTTCGCGGGCGTCGGATCGGTTTCACTATTGCCGAAATCCGCGAGATCATTCAGGTCTACCGCGAGCCGCCCGGTGAAATCGGTCAACTGAAACTGCTGATGAAGCGTATTGCCGAAAAACGCGACGAGCTGCGCCAGAAGCGCAAGGACATCGAGGACACGCTGACTGAACTCGATCATGTCGAAGAGGCCTGCATCGGCCGGCTGGCGGAAATCGGCGTCGGGACCTGAGCCAACGCCGAACCTGCCTAGAGCCAGCGCCTCGTCTGGCGGCAGTAGAATTCGAACTCGCATCCAAACCGCGACAGCAGATGCAGCTCCTCGTGGCGGATGACTCCATAGTGCGTCGCGACTGCAGCACCGCAGGCGGCGACCAGGAGCCAGGGGTTCCCGGTCAGAAGACCGGCACCGATGGTGACCAGCGTATAGCCCAGGTAGATCGGGTTCCGGGTGTAGCGGAAGGGTCCCCTGGTCATCAGGTGCGCTGCGCGTCGGTGCTGCACCAGGCTTGTCCTGTCCTCGAGCAATGTTTTCATCGCCCAGAGGTCGAGCCAGGCGGCGATCAGGGTGAGGGCGGCCCCGAGGGTCCATAGGTAAGAGGATTGAAGTCTTGGAAGGGGGAGCTCGATGCTTGCGTCAGCAACGAGCGCCAGAATGATAGCAAGGCCGTAGACCAGAGGTGGCCAGGGAAAGCTGAGCGGCTTGGCACGATAGGCATTCATTGAATACTCCCGTCACTGCGCTTGTTCCGTACATTGTAATGCGATTCTCTGTATTTGCTCATTCTTATCCGCCTGGATTGCGCCAGACTGGAGCGGTTCAAACAGGCTTTTTGCTTTCATCTCGGTGAGTGTGCACTGGCAGAAGCTACGGCAAAGGGCTTCGCCGGCGGACTGGGTACAGGAAGCCTGGCACTCGCGCAGGTAGCCGACGGCTGGGTCGGGCTTCGGCGCCGGTACCGCCAGCGACAGGAGGTAGACCAGACCGAACAGGATGGGCTGGTGCAGCAGGTAGAAGAGCAAGCTGTGGCGGCCGGCCTTTGCCAACAGGCTGTTGCCGGTGCCGAGTGCGGCCAGGCGCTCCGGCAGGCCGGTTCGCAGCGCGATGGTGGCGACGCTCAAGCCGGAGAAGAAGGCGAGGGCCCAGGGAAACAGCGGTACGAAGTCGTTCGACCGCTCCGGCATGGCGGCAAATCCCAGCCAGGCGAGATAGCGCGGGTTGAAGAAGGACCAATCGAGCGCCCCCGGCATGTAGAAGACGTCGACGATCCATCCGGCGGCGAGCGCAAGCGTGGCAAGCCAGATGCAGACCGTCGGCAGGCAGAGAAAACCGATGCCCACCAGACTGAGGGTCGCGATGCTGTGGAGGATGCCGAAATAGATCCATTCGTCCGGCATGGCGAACCGCGTGACGATGGAGATGGCAATTGCCGCCGCGGCGATCATCGCCAGCCTCTTCCAGAACGGTCGCCAGCGGATCGTCGGCCTGCTTGCCAGAACGAGGCTCACCCCGGCCATGAACAGGAACGTCGTGGCGATGGCGCGCGCGTAGATCTTCAGCCAGCCGGTTTCGGCGGTGCCGGGATCGAGATAGCCGAAGAATTCGAAGTCCCACGTGCCATGATAGCTCGCCATGGCCAGCAGAGCGAAGCCGCGCAGCGTGTCGAGCAGACCGATGCGGGGCGGCTTGCGCGGCGCGTCGACGCTCTCGGCGATAGCGGCCATCAGCTTATCCTTTCCGGGGAAGAGGGTTCATCGGCCATGGCCGGAACCGCTTCGAAAATAGGACAAGCGCGGCGATTTCAAGGCACGTCGATGTCCATGATCGCCAAGCGCGCATCCGAGAAGAACTGGCGACGGATCAGCACGACGATGATGAACACGGTTGTCACCATGAAGACATAGGGGCTGACGAACCAGCCGAGATAGCCGATGGAGAGGAAGATCGCCCGCAGCCCGGCGTTGAAATTGCGGGCCGCGATGATGTTCATGTGGATGACCCGCTCGGCGGCACGTCGGGTCAGCGCGGGGTCTTTGTCGATGTCGCTCATCATCGGGATCGCGCCATAGAGGATCGTGCAGTAGTTGAACAACCGGTAGGCCCAGCCGAACTTGAAGAAGGCGTAACCGAACAGGCCGGCAAGGCCCGCGACCTTCAATTCGAAGGTCGTGCGGCTGCCGTTGAAGACATAGGGAAGGTCGGCGAAGAAGGCGTTGACCTTGTCGGTCGCGCCGAGCAGCGCAAAACAGCCGCCGATGGCAAAAATCGAGGTCGATGCGAAAAAGCCGGTGCCGTTCTGGAGACCCGCCAGGATCTGGGTGTCGATCATCTTCAGGTCGCGCCGGAGCGAATTGTAGATCCATTCCCGCCGACGCTCGATCATCGCCTGGGTGAGGCTGATGCGATTGAAGAACTTCGCGCTGCTGGTGATCCAGTTGAGCGCGATCCAGAGAAAGATAAAGAGCGCCAAGGCGGCGTAGTCGGCAGTCGACATCGGGCGATTCCCAAGGGCTGTTCGAACCGCCGACACTAGCCATGGTGGCCGCAAGTGCAATGTTGTAGACGGCCGGATCGCATCTTATCTTTGAAGCCGGGCCGCACTGGCGTAATGTCGCAGCCATCCCATCCTATGTCGGTGGGTCGCCGTGGCCTGTCGACGCGTTGACATAGCCTCGTCGCAGCCGTTCCTCCTATCCGCAGGTTTTCATGTTTCTCTCCGTCTTCGACGTCTTCAAGATTGGTGTTGGTCCATCGAGCTCACACACGATGGGTCCGATGTCGGCTGCCAACCTGTTTCTCGACCTTTTGCTGTCGAGCGAATGGCCGCGCCCCTCCTCGAATGTCCATGTCGCGCGGATCAAGGTCAGCCTGCACGGGTCGCTGGCCTATACCGGCATCGGCCACGGCACCGGGCGCGCCGTCGTTCTCGGTCTTACCGGCGAGAAGCCGGACACTGTGGATCCGGACCGGATGGAACCGATCATCGCCGAGGTGGAGCGCACGGGCCAGATCGCGCCGAAGGGCCATCCGGCCTACGGCTTCCAGCCAAAGACCGACCTGGTGTTCGACAGGAAGGTGCCGCTGCCGGGCCATGCCAACGGCATGAGCTTCTCGGCCTTCGACAAGGACGACCGGCTGCTGGTCAAGCGCATCTACTATTCGGTGGGCGGCGGTTTCGTCGTGACGGATACGGAGCTCGCGCAGATGCGCGCCAACGCGTCGAAGCCGGCCGCCGGCGACCGGATCCCGTTTCCCTTCGCCAGCGCCAAGCAGATGCTCGAGATGGCCGAACGCTCCGGCCTGTCCATCGCCCAGATGAAGCGCGCCAACGAGGAGACCAGGATGAGCGCTGCCGAACTCGATGCGGGTCTCGACAAGCTCTGGACAGCGATGAGCAGCTGCATCGACCGCGGGCTGAAGGGCGAGGGCATCATGCCGGGCGGGCTCAACGTCCGTCGCCGGGCGCGGACCATCCACGCCAAGCTCGAGGAGGAATGGCGCAGCAACCGCATCAATCCGCTGCTCGCCAATGACTGGCTGAGCGTCTACGCGATGGCCGTCAACGAGGAAAATGCATCGGGTGGCCGCGTCGTCACCGCGCCGACGAATGGTGCTGCCGGCGTGATACCGGCGACCATTCGCTACTATACCCATTTCCACGACGACGCGGATGAGCGCGGCATCCGGGACTATCTTTTGACCGCCGCCGCGATCGGCGGGATCATCAAGCACAACGCGTCGATCTCGGGCGCCGAAGTGGGCTGTCAGGGCGAAGTGGGGTCGGCTGCGGCGATGGCAGCGGCCGGGCTTGCTGCCGTCATGGGCGGGTCGCCGGAGCAGATCGAGAATGCGGCCGAAATCGCGCTCGAGCATCATCTCGGCATGACCTGCGATCCGGTTGCCGGCCTCGTGCAGGTGCCCTGCATCGAACGCAATGCGCTGGGTGCGGTCAAGGCGGTCACGGCGGCCTCGCTGGCGCTGAAGGGCGACGGACAGCATTTCGTGCCGCTCGATGCCTGTA
>CAZZZI010000112.1:0-14572 GCA_964658415.1 uncultured Sphingomonas sp.
GCCTGAAACAAGGGAAAGCATATGCGGATTTTTCTGGCTGTCGTTCTGCTCGCCATTTCCACGGGAGATATCGCGGCGGGTGAGGTCGGGCATGCGAACCAGCTGGTCCGGCAGCTCGGGCGCGGCATGAATGTCCTTGGCTACGACCCTATCTGGACAGACCCTGCCAAGGCACATTTCCAGTCCGGCTATTACAGGATGCTTGTTGACAGCGGGTTTCAGAACATCCGGGTCAATCTGCAAGCCTTTGCGCACATGGACGCAGCGGACAAGCTCGATCCGAAATGGCTCGCAACGCTCGACGGCGTCGTGAAGCAGGCGACCGATGCCGGGTTGATGGTCATTCTGGATGAGCATGACTTCCAGTTCTGCGGTCGGGATGCGGACGACTGCCGCACGAAACTCCTGGCGTTCTGGCAGCAGATCGCGCCTCGCTACCGGAATGCTCCGGCATCCGTCCTGTTCGAGATCCTCAACGAGCCGAACAGGGCAATCACCCCGGACCTGTGGAACGGGCTGCTTTCCGAGAGCCTTGCCGTCATCCGAAAGACCAATCCGACGCGCGGCGTGGTCATCGGACCGGCCAACTCGAACAACTTTCATTCGCTGGATGCGCTGGTCCTGCCGGGCAACGATCGCAATATCGTGGTTACCGTTCATTACTACGACCCGTTCGCCTTCACCCATCAGGGCGCGCCCTGGACGGTTCCGAGCCGTGAAAAACTGGTCGGCGTCCCCTGGGGCACGGACGCGGATCGCCAGGTGGTCGTTCGGAATTTCGCGACCGTCGCCGCCTGGGCGCAAGCCCATGATCGCCCCATCCTGCTCGGCGAGTTCGGTAGCTACGACAAGGCGGACATGGCATCACGGGTCGCCTGGACCTCGACCGTTGCCCGTACTGCGGAAAGCGATCATTTCGCGTGGTCGTACTGGCAGTTCGAGAGCAGCTTCAGCGCCTACGACATCGTCGACCAGCGCTGGATCGCTCCGATCTACAATGCCCTGGTCCCTCAGGCGGCGATACGGCCGCAGTGAAATGCCGCTGCCGCGCGGTCGGGTCAGATGCCGGCAGCGACACCAACCCGCTGCCGCGATCAAGCCAGGATGTTGACGGCTCTGGCCGCGACGAGTGCCAGCGTCAGCAGAGAGACCGCTGCCTCGGCCATCGTCAGCAGTTTCGCCCTTGGCGATAGCGGCATCGTATCGGTGGGCGAAAACGCGGTTGCGTTCGTAAAGGCGACGAAGAGGTAGTCGACGAACCCCGGCGACCAATCCTTGAAGCGGTCGTCGGCGGTCGTCATCTGGGGGAAGAGAAGATCCGGCTGGGTTTGCGAAGAGACGCCGCGGCTGGCCGGGCCACCCCGGTCGATCCCCCAGAACCACAGAGCGAAGGCAATGATGTTGGTGCACCAGACGTTCACGGCGTCGACGAGCAACGTTTGCGCGGTGCCGCCATGGCCGCTGAGCAGCGCCTTGATCAGGAAATAGAGGGCGATGAAGTTGAGCAGCGTCACCAATATGGTCAAGCCGAGTGCCGCCCGTCGCACCAGCCGCCTGCTATAGGCCAGCAGGTGAAAATGCGCCTGGGTCGTGGCCTGCTTGGCCTTGGTCTGAACCCAGGCGGTCGCAAAGGAGAGCGGAACGAGCAACAGCAGCTCGACAGCCGGCGCCAACCAACGCGGGCCGATCGAAAAATCGTTGACCAGGAGGAGCTGGAGAGCGACCACGACAACGACGGCCCCTCGGGCCATCCAGAAATCGAGGGCGTGTATATGGGGTGCGCGGTGATGCTGGTGGGCGGTCGTATCTGAGGAGTGCATGGATTCTGCCTGCTGGGGGAGGTTGGCGGGAGGGTGTGAAAAAGGCTGATCTCACCAGGTCGCAAAAAGACCTATGGCGGCGGCCATCATGACAAGCGTTGCCAGCCAGCCGAGGAATTTCAGGCCGACGGGAAGCACGAAATCGCCCATCGCCTTGCGATGACTGGAGAGGTGCATCATCATGACCATGACGGGGACGGCAACGACGCCATTGATCACCGCGCTCCAGAAGAGAGCCTTGATCGGATCGATGGGACTGAAATTGAGGGCGACGCCCAGAAGGGTGGCGACGGCTATGGCGGCGTAGAAGGCTTTGGCTCGACCGGCTTTCCGCGCAAGCCCGACATGCCAGCCAAACGTTTCCCCGATGGCATAGGCCGACGATCCCGCCAGGACCGGAAGTGCCAACATCCCGGTTCCGATGATCCCGAGGGCGAAGACGAAGAAGGCGAAGGGCCCGGCAATCGGTCTTAGCGCCTCGGCGGCTTGAGACGATGTCTGGATGTCGGTCACGCCCTGCGCGTTCAAGGTCGCCGCTGTCGTCACGATGATGAAAAGCGCGACAGCGTTCGACACGCCCATTCCGATATAGGTGTCGATGCGGATGCGATGGAATTCCGAGGCCGCCTGTTCCGGCGCGCGTGCCAGGGGCTTGGCCTTGGGACGCTCCTTGACCTCTTCCACTTCCTCTTCGGCCTGCCAGAAGAAGAGGTAGGGGCTGATGGTCGTGCCAAGGATGGCAACCACGGCCGTGATGTAGCCGGCATCGAGGGATATGTGGGGAACGACCAGGTTGTAGCCGACCGTTGCCCAGGGCACGTGCACCACCAGTGCGACACCGACATAGGCGAACAGGGACAGGGTCAGCCACTTCAGCACGGAGACGTAGCGGGCATAGCGAGAGAAGGTTTCCAGCAGCACCGTCACCATGCCGAAGAGCGCCACGTAGAGGAGGGCGGGGCCACCGATCAGCAGCTTGAGGGCGGCCCCCATGGCCCCGAGATCGGCACCGATATTGATCACGTTGGCCAGCACCAGCAGAAAGACGATGCTGTAGACCACACCGGAGGGATAGTGGCGCTTCAGGTTGCCGGCAATGCCCCGGCCTGTGACCCGACCGATGCGGGCGCTGATCTCCTGGATCGCGCACATCAACGGCCAGCTGAAAAGCATGACCCAGCCCATGCCATAGCCGAACTGCGCGCCGACCTGCGCATAGGTTCCGATGCCGCTCGGATCGTCGTCGGACGCGCCCGTAATCAGCCCCGGCCCGAGCACCTGCAGGAGCTTGGGCCGCTCGGGTTGCTTGACGGCATCTGCCGGATTCGGCTGCGCCGGGTTGCCTTCCATTCACTTCTCCTCAGCCACGTGAACGAAACCAGCGCCAACCGGAGCCTGCACGTGTGCGGTCGGTTGCAGGACCTGTCCTTGAGCACGCAGGCACTATGACAGTAATGTGAGGTCAGGCTGAAGGAGGCGCTCGACAAGAAATTCAGTGCAACGGTTCTTCGGCTGCAATTTTACCTTACGGCCAAACGAGACTGACAGCATCTCCCAATAGTGAGATCGACACCGGAATTCTCGCTCGACTATAGTGCGCCTCGAAATGCTTGCGGATCGCCTTTGATCGGGATCGCGGCGGTGGGCTGTTCTACGGCGGTTCGTACCGTTCTACGAATGCCGCCTATCGCCGTACCGGCGGTGTCAGTTCCCTTATCAGGTATTGCAGACTGCGTTGATCGAAGACGCCTGTCTTGTCGAAGATCGCCGATAGCTGTGACTTGACGGTTCCGTCCGCCACGCCCTGGGCCTGCGCGATCTCGCCGCGATTGAGGCCGTCGGAGACATAGTTGACGATCTGCTTTTCCGTTGGCGTCAGTCCAAACAGCGCGGCAATCGCCTCGGTCGCCGTTTGTGTCACGACCCCGGCGTCGGCGATGAAGATGGCCGCTGCGGCATTGCTCTCGATACCATCTCTCTCGCGGCGCCGTTCCAGGGGCAGGACGTGCGCCACCGCTGGTCTGGCGTGGGCGCCGAGCGGCACATCGATGCCACTGCCGCCGAGGCTGACCTCGTCGCGCCGCCCCGTCAGGATGGCTCTGGTCAGGGCCGCGTGCGCATGCGGGTAGCTTGCCACGAGCCTGCCGGCAGAGGCACGAATGACCGACCCATCGCGCAACCGCGCCTCCGCAGCCTTGTTGGCGTAGACGATGGTCAATTCGTGCGTGACGATGACAACGCCGTGCTGAAGCGCATCGATAACATCGCGAGGAACAGCGGATCGTGCTCGTTCCGTTTCGAACATGTCGTGGATCGACACGGCGCGACGGATGTGCGGCCCGAGCAGTGCGACGAGCGCGAAAATGCGTGGATCGGCTGGTTCGTATCGTACCGAGATATTGATGGTGCCGACCCGCGACGGTCGTTTCAGCACCGCCATGTCGATCGAGTTTCGCACGCCGAACCTGGAATGGAAATTGCGGTACAGATCGCCGCTTTTCCAGACCTCTTCGCCATCCGGGCCGTAGAGCCTGAACATCCGTTCCAGTGTGTCGGGCTGATCGATTTCCATCTTGTGAAGCAGGTGAAAGAATGGAATGTCCTGAGCGTGTCCGTGCAGCGCCTGGATGGCTGTCGGGTCGTCACAAGCGATTTGCGCCAACCGCGTCGCTCTCGTGTTGGTGTCAAAGACGGCGAGGGTCGTCAGAAAGCCGTCCACCTGATCGCCGATCAGCTTCAGGGTTTCCGGCCAGCGTTCCTCATGGGCAACGCAGTCGTAAATCGAGCCGATGATTGCCGACATCTGCCGTTCCATGCGTCTCCTCACTCCGTAACCGGCGCCGCTAGATTGTCGCCGGGACGGTCCGTCGCTGCGCTATGGAAATGCCTTTTCGGTGTGCGGCGATAAGCGAAGGTTTTCCGGGAGGCCATCCCCCGCACGGGAGATGTCGGTGGAAGCACCGTCGCTAAAACGAAAGCCGACGTCGCACCCCAGGAGGGGGTGCAGCGTCAGATGACCAGCTTTCCGGAGGGACGATGAATACCAACAGAAAACAACTGGCCGCCGCGACGCTTTGCGTTCTCGCCGGCTTCCCCGCAACCTTGTTCGCAGCCAGTTTGCCAGAGGACGTCAGATCTGCCAATGGCCGCTTCAAGGACGTCAGCGTCGCCCTCAAGGAGGGATATGCGCCCATTCCCTGCGCAAGTGGCATCGAAGGTGGCGCGATGGGCGTCCACTATGTCAACGCCGACCTCATCAAGGACGAGGCCATCGATCTCGCGAAGCCGGAGGCGGTGATGTACGAGCCAGGGCGAGACGGGAAGATGGCGCTCGTCGCGGTGGAATATATCACCACCAAGGGACCCGCCAGCCTTGGAGGGCAACTGTTCAGCTTTACGAACAGTCCCAACCGCTACGGGCTGCCAGCCTTCTACGAGCTGCATGTCTGGGCTTGGAAGGACAATCCGAAAGGGCCGTTCGCCGACATGAACCCGGGCGTCTCGTGTCGTCATGCCCATGGCTGATCGAGCCTGAAGCGATGAACGCAGCGACCGTGTGAAGACAATTCCAGACGAAGGATCATCACCATGCCCCAATACCTTATCGAACGAAATATCGCAGGACTCGGACAGTTCGACCGAAAGACACTGCAAGAGATCTCGGCGAAGTCGAATGGCGTCGTGGCCGAGCTTGGCCAACCCTACAGGTGGGTCACGAGCTACATCACAGGCAACAAGATGTACTGCGTTCACGAGGCGGAAAGCGCGGACGCTGTTTTCCAGCACGCGAAAAACGGCGGCTTCCCCGCCGATAGCGTCGTCGAAATCAGCTCGCTGATCGGCCCCCAGACCGCAAACGGCTGAAGTCGCCCCGAGCCTGCCGCATATCTCGGTGGGCTCGGACTTTTCCGGGATTTGCCACCGCAAGGTTTTGACGGAGCAAGATTTTGAAAGTTTCCGAGAGCGAGCCCGCTGCGCTCAGCGTCCGGCTGATACGAGCACTCCTGAAGCAGGCGCAAAAGCTGGTGCAATGGCGCATGTGCCGGCGGCAGGAAAACCGACTGCACGCCTTGTCCGGGCATATGCTGAAGGACATAGGCATATCGCGGGGCTCCATCCCTTACCACGTTGCCGGCCCTTACCACGTTGCCGGGCAGTGCGACTTCGATCGACCCCCGCCGCGCTGACATTCCGCACCGTTGCCGAAGTCACATGCCGGGATGGTCTGGCTCTTCGGGCCTGCCGCTTTCGCTCACGCTGGACATCCTCGCAGAGCCCTCCGGAACGTCGATCGACGATCCCTCGCGAGAGCCCTAACTCCCCAAAGTCCTCTGCCTCAGCGCATCGCGGCGTCCAGGAAACGCCGCATGCCCCTATTGACTGTCAGAAAAACGAAATGATATCTCTGTCTGGTTCAGAAAAATTGAAGGATGTTTCGATGAACGTTCCGATGCGCCGCTCCGTGCCTTTGCTCGACAACGACGTGTTGCGGACCTTCGTCGCGATCAGCGAGACCGGCAATTTTTCGACGGCGGCCGAAGCGGTACATCGCACGCCGTCCGCAGTGTCGATGCAGATCAAGAAGCTCGAAGAGCAGCTCGGCGTTGTTCTCTTCCTGCGCGATGCCCGTTCGGTCAGCCTCACCGAGCATGGCGAGATGCTGCTCACCTATGCCCGCAGCATGCTGGCGCTGTCGAACGAAGCGGTGTCTCGCTTCATCATGCCCGAATTGAGCGGTGTCGTGCGTCTCGGGGCGCCGGACGATATCGGCGAGCGATTGCTGCCGACCATCCTCAAGCGGTTTTCTCAGACCTATCCCGGCATCATGGTCGATGTGGTCGTCGACATGAGCATCACTCTCAAGAAGCGGTTCGCGGAAAAGCGTCTGGATCTGGCGCTGATCAATTGTTCCAGCCGGCCGTTCCCGGTCGAGGGAGAGGTGATCTTTACGGAACGGCTTGTCTGGGCGGGCGCGAAATGCGGCACTGCCCATCGCCGCGATCCGCTGCCGGTGTCGCTCTGGGAGGATGGCTGCATCTGGCGCTCGGACGCGATCGGGCAATTGCAGCAGGCAAAACGGGACTATCGCGTGGCTTTTCTCAGCGCCCATACGATGGCGCAGCGCGCAGCCGTCGTGTCGGACCTTGCCGTGGCGCCGCTGCCGCGATCCTACGTCACCGACGACATGAAAATCCTCGGGGCAAAGGAAGGGCTGCCGGAACTGACGACCTTCGATATCCGCCTGTTGACGGTGCCCGACGTGACCGGCCCGATCAGGGCCGTCGCTGAAAGCATCCGCCATGCGTTCGGTGAAATGGCGCGGGCGGCCTGAGGTGGGTGGGGCACCGAAAACAGAGGTCCTGCGAGTATTTCGGTGTCGCAACGAATTTCGTGAACCTTTTTCAGGGTCGTGCGTTTAACGCACGGAAGGTAAACTTCTGCCTTATTTCCGTCAAAAACCCAGTCACGAAGGACTCCCCGTCATGTCTTCTTCCGTCATCGCAAAAGTCGGCGTAGCCTGCATTTCCCTGATGCTTCTCGCATCCTGCGCCAATACCATTCGTGGCATGGGCAAAGACACAGCCAACACGGTCAACGCGACCCAGAGCGCCGGCCACACGGTCAAGAAAGCCGCTCAATAATCCAATCTATTAGGGTCGACCACGGTTCAAAGTGGTCGACCTTTTCATTCGATTGAACGATCCACAGCGTCATGTGTCACGCACGCATCCTGCTCCTGCCGTATTGTCCGGCTCATCTGCGGCAATCGTCATGGGGATATAACGCTTGATTCGTTGGTTGTTCATCTTTGCGGGGCTGCTTTCTGGCTCCGCGCTTGCAGACGAGATGCCCGGCGGTGCTTGCCGGAAGGTCGTCCATCTCGGCGACAGCTACATCGTCTGCCGCTTCGATCCCGCCAAGGACAATATCCGCCTCTTTTCCAATGATTCCGCCGGTAAGCCGTTCGGATCCTTTGCCGCACTCAGAGATTCGCTCGGGGGCGATCGCCTCTCGTTGCGCTTTGCAATGAATGGCGGCATGTACGAGCCGGACCAGAGCCCGGTCGGCCTCTACATCGAGGGCGGCAGCCAGCAGAAGGCGCTCGATACCGGCACCGGCTGGGGCAATTTCCGACTGCTGCCGAACGGTGTGTTCTATATCCAGCCGGGAACGGTCGGCGTGATGGAAACCAGGGCCTTCGCACGCGCTGCCATCGAACCGCTCTACGCCACTCAATCGGGTCCGATGCTGGTCATCGACGGGGCGCTGCACCCATCCTTTCTTTCCGACAGCACGAGCCTGAAAAGACGCAACGGCGTCGGGGTCGATGCGGAGGGGCAGGCCGTGTTTGCCGTTTCCGACAGCGGCGTGCGCTTCCACGATTTCGCCACGCTGTTTCGCGACGTGCTCGCCTGCCGCAATGCGCTGTTCCTGGATGGCTCCATTTCCAGCCTCTATGTGCCGGAGTGGGGGCGGGAGGACCGTGCATTCCCGCTCGGGCCGATCATTGCCGTCACCGCCGTAATGCCGGACTGACGGACGTCGTCAGACTTTCGGAAAAGCGCGATCCAGACCGCCCGAGCGGGTGAGGCCCGCCTTGAAGGCGGCATAGGCCGGATGCTGGCTGGATTTTGCCACCTCGGACAGGCGGATCTGCAGCCGGGCCGGCGCCGCGTTGCCGATCCATTCGCCAAGGCCTTCTAGCTTCAGGCTGTTCAGGAATTTGGCCTTCGACGCCTGATCGAGGTGCCAGTGAAGTCCCTCGATCAGGCTGATGTCCTGCAGCGGATTTTCCATGATCAGGGCGATCACCGAGCGATCGCCTTCGGCAAGCGTTGCAAGTTTGGCGGCGATGGCGTCGCGGTCGGCGAAGGCTGCGGTCATGGACGTGGCTCTCTCAAAGGGATGCAAACTTTGCTCAGACGAACTGCGCAATGTAGTTCATGATGTCGAAAACACCGTCCTTCGCCTTGTGATGCTCGGGGAATTCGGGCGTGAATCGCAGGTAGGCGCGGGGGCGGTCGAAGTCTCCGGGCGTCGGGTTGTCGCGGGTAAGGCGCTGCTGGATATGCTCCGGCAGCAGGCTCAGCGTGGTGTCGTTGATGACCGGATCGAGGATCGCCGGTTCGCCGTTGAATGCCACGGCTTCGGTCGCTGCCGTCAGGATGCCGGCCAGCTTGCAGATCTGGCCATAGGCGTCGGCCGTCAGCGGCTGCGGCTGGTAGGCCGCCATGCGGTGATACATGATGTAGGCCTCGACCCAGTTCTTCGCCGACACATGCAGGCGCAGGGCCACGGCTTGGCGCTGCAGCATGAAGCCGGTGATGCGCCCCAACAGGGCCGCGCGATAGTCCTGCGGCACGTCGGGGCTGCGCAGCGCCTGCGACGCGAGGTATTCGAGCCCGCCGCGATAGGTGTCCCACTGGAACATGCATTCCTTGTTGCCCTGCTGCAGGCGCGGATCGTCGGAGACAGCGGTGACGCGGGCAAAGGGCTCCGGCATGAACAGGATGTCGGACTTGTCCAGCGCGCGCGTCGTGTAGAGGAAGGCCCAGAAGATGAAAGGTGAGGGGCTGGAGATCGACCGCAGCAGCACTTCGCGGCGGATGATCATGAATTCGGGGAAGACATGGCCGTCGATGATGAAATCGAGGAGGGAGCGAAAATCGCCCTTGCGATGGCGGGTGGGGGCAGTGACCCGGTAGAACGGCGACATGTCGCCACCGCCGGGCCGGGCATCGACCAGCAGCCACGGCGCCTGCACGACGCCGATTTCGCCGTCTGCTTCCATCAGGCGGATATAGTCGATCACCTTTTCCGGAATGAGCAGGTCGTCATCGCCCAGAAAGACCGCGTAACGCCCCTGCGCGCGCTGCATGGCAAAGGCATAGTTGCTGAGAAAACCGGAATTGCTGGCACGGCGAAAGGCCGAGATCTCCGGCTGGCCGGCAAGCGAGGCAATATAGGCCGCCGTCTCGTCGGTCGAGCAATCGTCGACGATGACGATCTCGAAGGGAATGCCGATCCGCCGGAAGGCGTCGAGATGGAAACTGACGTTCCGCTCGAGCATGAACTGCCTGTTGTAGGTGGGAACGCATATCGACAAGATCAGCGGTTCATGGGGGGGCATCGAGTTCTCCAGTCAAGCGGGCTTTAAGCTGGGATAGGAGCGGTTGCTTTCGTGGGGCTGGAGGCGGGCTGCGCACCGTTGATGCAACCTAAGGGCTGGTGTGGTCGGTCGCGACTATCGGTTCCAGTTCGGTGCAAGCTTTGCAGCCTAGGGTCACCCTGTCCCGATCGTCAGCAGAAACGGCAGGCTTTAGTCTTAACCTCGTCGCTCTCGCCAGTTCCTCGTCCGCAACGATCATCCGCAATAGGCCGTCCGTGGAGAGTTACGTGAATTCGATTGTCATCGCCCGCTACAAGGAATCTCTCGACTGGATTGTGGAGATCCCTTCCGAGTTCGAGATCTTTATCTACAACAAGGGCGACAAGATCACGGAGGCGCCTGTTCTCCGCAAGGCACACCATATCATCGAGCGGCCGAATGTCGGGCGGGAGGCGGAAACCTATATTCACCACATGCTGACCAGCCTGAAAGACGGCAACGGCTTCACGGTTTTCGCTCAGGGCGACCCCCATGAACACAGCCCGGACTTCCTGCGTCTCCTGGCGAACTGGCGCGATTGGGACGATCTGCAGCCGCTAACCTGGCAATGGCGCTCAGACTACAACATTCCGCCGGCCGTGTTGCTCAACGCCTATGAGCAGTCCTTGTGCGGGCGGCTGAAAGTTCGCCCCGAGCACTTCTCGCTGATGACCTGGAACCCGACCGGTTTCTTCGATCAGGGCGCCTACCAGACCGCCGTCGACTATCTGAAAATAAACGGTGGACTGCCCGAGGGCACAAATATCGCTGCACATTTCCTGCGGCTTTGCCGCCTGAACGAAATGGCCGAGCGGGCGCAGGGTCATCAGTTCGGCACTTTTTGCTACGGCGCAATCTTTGCGGTCCGCAACGAACTTGTGCGAAAGCTTCCCCTCGAGAGCAAGGCGCTTCTGCACAGCGCGTCCAAGGGGGCCATGAACTACGGCTACATCCTTGAGCGCATGTGGCTGCATCTCTTCGGAGCGGAATTCACGCTTCCTGCCCTGGCAGGTATCCGGCCCGGCGACGTCAGGGCTGCCGACAGCCGCGTCGTCAGCATCAATTCGATCAAGGCGGACAACCTGGTCGTGGCGTCGACCGCCGCCCCCAAGGCGCCTGCTGCGACCCAGGGCATGACCGATGCCGAAAAGATGACCGTCTCGGAAATGGTCCGGGGGCTTTCCGACAGAATCAACGACCGCGATTTCTTCATGGTGTCGGATGCCTGGCGGTATCACGGTGGAGACCAGGCCATTGTCGACTTCTATCGGCTGCGCGCGAAGTCGCCGATGATCTGGCTGGAAGCCAAGCCGGATTTTTGGCTGATCTACATCTGCGTCCTGCTGGAGAACGGCGAACAGGATCTGGCTCGCGATATCCTGCATAGATATTGCCTCGCCCACGGCGCCAAGTTGATCGAAAACTATCTTCCCATCGCGCGCTTCGCTCTTCAGAACGGCGTGGTGAGCGAAAATATCAAAAAGGCTGCTCTGGTCCACGATTGCTTTGCCCGAAACCAGGGCAACAAACTGCTGGAGCGGCTGTTGAAGGGCAAGAGCGTTGCCATCGTCGGAAACGGACCGTCTGAGATCGGAACCGGACGCGGTGCTGAAATCGATAGCCATGATATCGTCATCCGCTTCAACAACTACGTCACCGAGGGTTTCGAAGCCGATTACGGGCGCAAGACGGACATATGGGTAAGGGGCAGCGGCGGCGACGATATCGTTGACCGGGTCAATGCCGATCAATATCAGCTCATCATGTGGGAAGCGGACTACGAGCATTTCCCCATTCACTTCAACGACCTGCATATTCTCCATCGCTACCTGCAGGCCGACAGCGAAAAATGCGCGTTTTTCGATTTTGAAACGCATTTCTCGCTCCGGGAAAAGAGCGGCATCTATTTTCCGTCCAGCGGACTGGTGGCTTTCTGGAAGATCTACAATCTGCTCGGGGATCTCGTGGACGGCCTCGGCATCTACGGTTTCGCGTTCCTCGAGGACAAGCCGGCCTTCGTCCACCCGCACTATTTCAAGTCGAGAGACATGGCAGAATCAAAACGACGGTCGGACGTGCACCGCCCGGAACGGGAGGTCGAGTTCATGCGCCAGCTTGTCCAGATGTCGCTCGAGGAAGAGACAGTGCCGAAGATGGCAAATCCCGGCTGACGCGCCGAAACTCGCAGCCCGGCTCCCTCCTGGCTCCCTGACGGTGGGGAGCCAAGGCATGGGGCTGGCATTCGGTGTCGCATCAAGATTTAACGAGGAAATGCCATGTTCATCGCGGCTCGCCATTCAGACAAGCAACTGCCATCGACGTCTCACGCTTCCTCACCCGACTGGCACGAGGCGCCACTCGTGGACGAGCAGATGCTGACAGGCACGTTCTGGAGCCTTTCGGCTTTGCAGGACAAAAGTCTCTCTCCCTTCCTAGTTCTCGCGCCGGAGGGTCGCGTCGGCAACTTCTTCCATCCTGATCTCGATATGTGGCAGGTCGTCAACGGCAGACTGTGCTTCATCAACGCGCGTGGTCTGCCGACGATCATCTTCAATGTCGTGCAGACCGACCAGGGGCGCATCGAGACATTCGCAGGACGGGGCGTGATCGACGGCCTGGACGCCATCTACGCCATTGCCCGCACGGACCATCCGGTCAGCAAGAGCAGCGCGACGGGACTGTCGAGCGGTCGCCGCGCCAACTTCATCAAGACCCCCGCGAAGGGCCCCCTGCGTCCTAACCTCGTCGTTGTTCCCGCCAATGCACAATCGCTGCACCCGAACTGGTTTTCAGGGGTAACGGACGTCAGTCGCAATTGGGATCTCTGTGTCGGCTTCTACGGTCCGGAACAGCCGATAGTGGAAAGTCCGCACGAATATCTTGCGCATCTGCCGGGACGTCGAAAGTTCAAGCTGTTGTCCGACTTGTTCTACGAGGGGAGCCCGCTCTGGAACTACGATCGGATTTGGCTGCCGGACGACGACCTGATGGCGTCGGGCTCGGACCTCAACCAGATGTTCCATCTGTCGCGACGCTACGGGCTCGACCTGTCGCAGCCGGCGCTGCGCCAGGTTCCGGATTGCCACATCAATCATCCGCTCACCGCCCAGTCCATGGGCAGCGTCGTCCGCTACACGCCCTTCGTCGAAATCATGTGCCCGCTTTTTTCCGCGCGCGCCCTCAGGCTCTGCATCGGCAGCATCAAGGATTCGGAATCCGGCTATGGACTCGATCACCTCTGGCCCGGGTTTCTCGGACGGCCCGAGGCGAGGATCGGAATCATCGACGCCGTCGGCATTGTCCATACCCGCCCGATCGGCGCTACCTATGACGTGCGCGGGGCAATTGCCGAACAGTCGGCATTGTGGCAGGCCTACGGCTTCCAGTATGTGCCGGTCCCCGGCGTCAAATGAATATCTTGAATGACAGCGACGCGGTCCACTGACGGTGAGGCGCGTTTGCTGCGCGAAAATAAGAAAGGGAAGCTTCCGATGCTTGAGGGGCAGCAACTTGCATACCGTGCCGATCTATGCCGATTTCTTCTTCCGGACAGCATTGCTGTCGAACTCGGGGTGGCAGAGGGCCATTTTTCCGAGGAGATCCTGAAGAGCAAGAATATCTCCCACCTCTACAGCATCGATATGTATGCGGGTGACCGTGGGCACGATGTGGGCCAGTACAAGCAGGCGTTTCGCCGCCTGTCCCAGTTCCGAGGCAGAACCACTCTGCTGAAGATGCGGTTCGACGAGGCGCTCGACCTGTTCGACGACGAATCCATCGACCTGCTGTACGTAGACGGCTACGCCCATACGGGGGAGGAGGGTGGCAAAACCTTCCTGGACTGGTACCCGAAAGTGAAACGCGGTGCGATTATTGCCGGCCATGATTTCGGTCCGGATTTTCCGCTGGTCGTCCAGGCGGTTCAAAGGTTTTGCTCCTTGGCCAGGCTTGAACTGCATGTCATCAACGACCGCTCCGGCGGTTCGAACCACTCTCAGCCGACCTGGTTTGCGGTCAAGCCGGCTGGTTGAGCAGTGAGCGACTGACCTAGCACAGCGACACCAACAAGGACTTCGAACACAATGACCGATTTCTCCAATATCGACCTCCTGATCGTCGGCGCCGGCTTCTACGGTGCGACCATTGCCGAGCGGGTGGCGACGGATCTGAAGAAGAACGTGCTGATCGTCGACCGGCGCCACCATATCGGCGGCAATGCCTATAGCGAGTTCGACAAGGACACCGGCATCGAGGTGCATCGCTACGGCGCGCACCTGTTCCATACGCCGAACGAGACGGTGTGGAATTACCTCAACCGCTTCACCGGCTTCACCGACTACAAGCACCGGGTCTATACGAGCTACCGCGACCAGGCCTATTCGATGCCGATCAATCTGGCGACCATCTGCCAGTTCTTCGGCAAGCGCTTCTCGCCCGCCGAGGCACGCGCGCTGATCGCGGAGCAGGCGGCTGAAATGGCCGGCAAGCATCCGGGCAATCTGGAAGAAAAGGCGATCTCGCTGATCGGCCGGCCGCTCTATGAGGCCTTCATCCGCGGCTACACCGCCAAGCAGTGGCAGACGGACCCGCGCGACCTGCCGGA
>CAZZZI010000113.1:0-14495 GCA_964658415.1 uncultured Sphingomonas sp.
GCGCGGTCCTCGGCCATGTCGATGGCAGCCGGCTTGGCGCCGATCATTTCGACATTGTAGCGGTCGAGCACGCCCATGCGCTTCAGCGACAGCGCCGTGTTGAGCGCGGTCTGGCCGCCCATGGTCGGCAGCAGCGCGTCTGGGCGTTCCTTGGCGATGATCTTGGCGACGACCTCAGGCGTGATCGGCTCGACATAGGTGGCGTCGGCCAGGTCCGGGTCGGTCATGATGGTGGCAGGATTGGAGTTGACGAGGATGACGCGGTAGCCTTCCTCCTTCAGCGCCTTGCAGGCCTGGGTGCCGGAATAGTCGAACTCGCATGCCTGACCGATGACAATCGGCCCCGCGCCGATGATGAGGATCGATTTTATGTCTTCGCGCTTCGGCATATCACTATCCATTTTTTCCGCGTGCGCCAAAAGCCAGCCGGTGTGTCCACCGGCCGGGCGCGCGCTCTGCATCTCAAAAGGCTAGAAGCGGCTTATAGGCAAATGTTTTTGCAAACGGAACCCCATAAATCGCGCAATCGACATGATTCCGACCCCTCTTAGGGCGTGGGCTGTCCCGGGACCACCATAACGCGGATTTCGCCCCGACGGGCAGGCTCCCTGATGGCCTCCGCACCCTCGGAAAAGCCGACCACACGCGAGATCAGCGGCGCCACGGAAATCGCGCCTGACGCGATCAACTCGGCGGCGCGGCGATGGGTGAAGGGGTTGATGAAGGAGCCGATGAACTTCAGCTCTCGGAACAGAAGGTCGAAGGGCTCGATGGCAACCGTCTCGCCCTGCGGCATGACGCCGAGGATGACGACAGTGCCGCCGCTCTTTGCCATCCGTGTCGATTGCTGCACCGTCTCTGCGACGCCGGCGCATTCGAACACCACGTCCGCGCCACCCGGCAGCAGGCCGAAAGGCCCCGATATGGCGGCAATCGGGTCACCGGCGCCGGGGTCGAGCGATGCGGTGGCGCCGAGGCGCTCGGCCAGCGCGCGCTTTTCGGCCTGGCGGGTGACGAGCACGACGCGGGTGGCGCCGGCCAGCCGCGCCAGTTGAACGACGAGAAGACCGATGACGCCGCCGCCGAGAACCACAACCGAGGCGCCGGTCTCAATCTTCGCCATGTCGACGCCGTGCAGGCAGCAGGCGAGTGGCTCGCAGAAGGCACCGTGCAGGGGATCGAGGTCGAGGGGGAGTTCGAAGGCCTGGGTGATCGGCAGGATCGCATAGTCGGCAAAGCCGCCGTCGCGATGGATGCCGATCGCCTGCAGCCTTTCGCACAGGTTGACGCGGCCGCTGCGGCACTGGCTGCAGAGGCCACAGGAGATGTTCGGATCGCAGGTGACGCGCATGCCGGTCGAGAAGCCCGTCGTATCAGGGCCCACGGCCTCGACGATGCCGGAGAATTCGTGGCCGAGGGTGACGGGCGGAGCGGAGGGAAATTCGCCGTGCAGGATGTGGCGATCGGTGCCGCAGATGCCGCAGGCCTCGACGCGCACCAGCAGTTCGCCCGGTCCGGGCACGGGTTTTGCAACCTCGCCGACCGAGAGTTGTCCGACGGCGTGAAGGCGTATGGCTTGCATCGAGTTCTCCTCCCAGAGCGGATTGCCCACGGGCGCAAGGGGCGGCAAAAATTTCCCCGCGTCAAGATTATTCACGGTTCAACCGGCGATTTTGACGATCCATTCGCCTCCTGGCTTCCATCGATCCGAGCTTTGCAAACCGGTCGTGCGATCGTATCGCCCACCGTCCGGGATGCCCGGCGTTCGACGTTCGGGCCGTCCTCCTCGGAGCCACGATCCATCCGTTTCGTCGGGCCGTTGCGCCGCCTCGCGGCCCCCGATGTGCGATCGTCCGGAACTACGACTGGTCATCGACGATCTCGCGGATATATAGGTTTGAGCGGGATAGCCGTGAGCGTAGCCGGGGAGACAGGTCATGGAATGGAAGGGACGTCGACAGTCCGACAATATCGAGGATGAGCGTGGCTCTTCCGGAGGCACCGGACCCCTGGGCGGCGGAGGCGGTGGCTTCAATTTCCCGGGCGGCGGCGGTGGCATGCGGCGCGCCGGCGGCGGTCTCAGCATCGGCACCATCGTCGTGCTGGTGGTGATCTACCTCGTCCTGAAGGCGATGGGCATCGATATGCTGCAGGTTCTGAGCCAGGGCAACACCGGCAACACCGGCTCCAACTACCAGCAGAGCAGTTCCGCGCCGCAGAACCCGGCCGATGACGAAACCAAGGCTTTCGTCGCCACCGTGCTTGCCGAAACGGAAGACACCTGGGGCGGCATCTTCAAATCCATGGGCAAGACCTATCAGGATCCGAAACTGGTGCTGTTTACCAACAGGCTGAATTCGGGCTGTGGTCTCGCATCGACCGCCTCTGGGCCGTTCTACTGCCCGAGCGACCGCAAGATCTATCTCGACATGGGCTTCTTCCAGGAAATGAAAGACAAGTTCGGTGCGTCCGGCGACTTTGCCCAGGCCTATGTGGTTGCCCACGAAGTCGGTCACCATGTGCAGAACCTTCTCGGCATCCTGCCCAAGGCCGATCAGGCCCGCAGCCAGATGAACGAAGTCGACAGCAACAAGATGTCGGTCCGTATCGAGCTGCAGGCCGACTGCTTTGCCGGCATCTGGGGCAAGTTCACCCAGCAGAAGGGCATTCTCGACAATGGCGATCTGGAGGAGGCGCTCAACGCCGCCCAGCAGATCGGCGACGACACGCTGCAGAAGAAGAGCCAGGGCTATGTCGTGCCTGACAGCTTCAACCACGGCACATCGGCGCAGCGCGTCAAATGGTTCAAGCAGGGCTTCGACAGCGGCAAGCTGACCTCCTGCGACACGTTCACGAACCCGGTATAGTCGACGCAGTTCGCGGATTGCACCGGCACGCCAGGCGGCGGGCCGGATCAAGGATCAGAAAAGGCATTGCGGGAGATCACCGCAATGCCTTTTTTCTTGGCTTCTCAGGCGTATTTCATGGCGTCCAGATCCGAAATCAACGTCGGGCCGGTCGGTCGCCAGCCGAGCTTCGCCTGGGTGCCCGCGCTGGAAGCCGGCATGTCCATGCCGACGAACATGCCCATCCAGCCGAAATGCTCGGCGGCTTCTTCAGCCGGGATCGAAACGACCGGCACGTTCAGGCCGCGGCCGAGGGCTTCGGCGATCTGGCGGCTTTCGATACCCTCTTCGCCGACGGCATGGTAGCGCGCGCCCGGCTCGGCCTTCTCGATCGCCAGCCGATAGAGGCGCACCACGTCGCTGATGTGGCCGGCCGGCCAGCGGTTGCGGCCTTCGCCGACATAGGCCGAAATGCCTTTTTGCCGGGCGATGTCGAGCAGCGGCGAGATCAGCCCCTGCTTGACGGTATCGTGCACCTGCGGCAGGCGCATCACGGAGACGTTGATGCCCGTCTCCAGAAGCGCGTTGCCGGCAAGCTCGGACGCGATGCGCGGATTGGGATGGGTGATGTCGAAGACCTGCTCCCTGGACGGTTCGCCATGGCCGGGACTGCCCATGCCCGTTCCCGACGTAATGACCAGCGGTCGGTCGGAGCCGGCGAGCGCAGAGCCCAGCGCCTCGATGACCCGCCTGTCCTTTTCGCAATTCTCGACAAATCGCTGGAAATCGTGGTCGAAGGCGACGTGGATGACGCCGTCTGCCTTTGTCACGCCAGCCCGCAGGCTGTCGAGGTCTTCCAGCGTCCCCATGTGCACCTCGGCGCCGGCATCGCGCAGCGTCGCGGCACCCGCCTCGGACCGGGTCATGCCGATCACTTGATGGCCTGCGGCGAGAAGTTCGGGCACGAGTGCCGAACCGATGAACCCGGTCGCGCCGGTCAGAAATATACGCACGCTTCGTCCTCCCTGTTGGATGACCCACTTTTACGTGCAAATTTATTCTGTTAAAGTAGTGACCTTATCATGGTATAATGACTAACAGGATCACCGATGGCCGACAATGCTGCAGGTTCGCTTGCGTCCTTTCTCAGGGATCGGCGGATGCGTCTCGATCCCGCCGCCTTCGGGTTTTCGGGACGTCGGAGGACGCCGGGGTTGCGCCGGGAGGAAGTGGCCCAGCGCGCCAATATCAGCCCGACATGGTATACCTGGCTCGAGCAGGGGCGGGGCGGCGCCCCGTCTGCCGACGTGCTGAACCGTATCGCCGGCGGCCTGTTGCTGACGGAGTCGGAACGCCAGCACCTGTTCATGCTGGCGCTCGGGCGGACGCCGGAGGTTCGCTACAAGCCGGTCGAGGGGGTGTCGCCGCGTCTGCAGCGTCTGCTCGACATGCTCGACGCCAGCCCTGCCTTTATCAAGCCCCCCACCTGGGATGTCGTGGCCTGGAACCAGGCTGCGGCGGTCGTGCTGACGGACTACGGTCAGTTGCCGGTCGGCAAGCGCAACATCCTGCGGCTCATTTTCTGCAATCCCGCCATTCGCCATAAGCAGGGGGACTGGCAAGGCGTCGCCCGCATGGTTGTCAGCGCCTTCCGGGCCGATGCGGCGCGTGCCGGTGCGGCTTCGGAGGTCACCGATCTCGTTGAGGAATTGTGCCAGGCCAGTCCGGAATTCGAGGCGCTCTGGCGGGAAAACGACGTCAATTTCCACGGCGACGGGCTGAAGAAGCTGCACCATCCGATCCTCGGCCTCGTGGAAATGGAATACTCGGTCTTTGTCGTCGAGGGCAGGCCGGATCTCAGCCTGTTTATCTACAATCCCGTCGACCCTGTCGTTGCAGACAGGATCCGCGTGCTGGTCGGGGAGCGCCAGCTCGCCGGCGACGTCCCTGAGATGCAGGCCTAGCGGCGGGGCTCCCGGCCGGCAGACGCGCGGCGTTCCAGCAGGCGCTCGAAGGCTGCCTTGATCTTCAGGACGTGCGGCGTCTTGTACTCGAAGCCATCGTTATGAAGGTGGACGAGCATGGTGGCGTTGACTTCGAAGACGACCACCCCGCCATCGGCATCGAGCGAGCAGTCGATGCCGAAATAGTCGAGATTGACGATCCGCCGGATGGTTTCGAGCGCTGCCATGGCGGATGGGCCAAACAGCCGGGTCGGCTCTTCGAGAAAGGCCTTCTCCTCGTCGCGCATCCATGCGAGTTCCGCCATGCGTGTCGAGATATGGTGGACTTTCCAGCTCTCGCCGATCGCCAGATGATAGGGAAAGATCTCGTCGCCGACGAAGATCAGCCGATACTTTCGGAAAAAGCCGTCGGTCGACCGGTAATCGACGAATTCCGTCAGGTAGAGCGGTCGATCGCCTGCCTCCAGCGCAAAGGCGCGCAGTGCGCCCGGTTCTTCCACGACCTCCATTCTTTCACCGCCATGGGTACCTGCATGGCGGACGATCACCGGGAAGACATGGCTTTCACCGCCATCGATCTGCCGCAGCAGTTGCGCTGCCCCGGTGCGCAGCGTAGCCGGCACGACGGCGCCGCGCACGGCGGCAAGCCGCCGCGATATCGTCTCCCGGTCCGTTCCGACGATCAGGGCCGGATGATTGATAACCGGCTTCTTGAGCGAGGCGACGAGTTCGCCGAGCGCGCCGATCATGTCGAGGCCGAGGTCGGCGTCGGAGATGAGGTTGACGACGACATCGGCATTCCCGGCCAGCGCCTCGTAGTCGTAATAGTGGTTCTCGAGGACGATCACGAGGTCCGTTTCGAAGCGGACGTCGCTGATAAGGTCTTCGTAAGGGGTGTTGCCGGCAAAGGGCGAAAACAACATCAGAGCCCGGAAGGCTGGCGGCTGGGCCGATGCCGGATAGCTGCAGGCGACCCCTGCTTTCGCTGCGGCGAGAAAGCTTGCTCTTGCGGCCTCCGTATCGCCGAGATGGAGTTCGGCGTTGCCGCACAGCAAAAGCGCTTCCTGGCTGGAAGGGGCGATGGCCAGTATCCTGCGGCCCGTGCGCAAGGCATCTTCCATCCGCCCGGCCGCCTTCTGCGCGATGCCGAGGTTTTCGAGGCAGGCGACGTCATCGGGAGAGATCGCCAGGGCGCGCTCATAGGCGGCGATGGACTGGCCGAGATTGCCGGTTTTCTGAAGCAGATCGGCGAGCCTGACCCAGGATTCGGCGTCGCCCGGCTGTATCGTGCAGACCCGCGCCGCCGCATCGATCGCGGCCGGCAATTGGCCGATCGTCTCCAGCACCTGGCTGCGCCTTGCAAAGGCCTCCGCATGATCGTTTCGAAGGGCGATCGAGCGGTCGAGACTGCAGAGGGCTTCCTCGAGATGACCGCACCGGGCCTGCAGGTCGCCCCGGGTGTACCAGCTAACCGGATTGTCCGGCTGGATTGCCACGAGCCGGTCGTAGCATCGCAAGGCGCCAGAAAAGTCGCCGCTTGATTGAGACGCCATTGCGAGGCCCGTCATCGCCTGGATATCGTCCGGTCGGATGCGCAGCGACAGCTCGAACCAGGCAACAGCCTCCGCTGGCCTGTCGACCTGGATCAGGAGATAGGCAAGCGTATTGCAGGCTACCGGCTCGCCGCTGACAAGCCGATGCTCCGACTGCAGCAGCGCAATGGCTGCGTCATAGTCCGCAGCGCCGAGCAATTCGGCCGTTCTGCCCAGGATGGCAGGCAGCGATCTCGACTCGGACGCATTGGGGACAGTGTACTGGTTCATCAATTCGGCTTTCAAGAAACGCGGTGCTGCAAACTTCTGCCCCACAGTCTCCTTGCCCATGCAGTCTTGTATGAAGCTGACCAGCCTGTCCGGTAGCGGTCCGGGCAGGCTGTAGCGCCGAGACGCTCAGTGCGCGGCGGTTTCGCTGTCCATGTGAGCCAGCATCGCCGTCGGGTACCGATCGCCGGCGGCAGCGTTTTTCGGAATGGCGGCCTCGATGGCTGCGAGATCGGCGGGGGAAAGGTTTAACGCCTGCGCGCCGAGAGCCTCGCTCAGACGGTCGCGACGGCGGGCCCCAATGAGGGGCACGATGTCCCGGCCCTGGGCGGCTACCCAGGCAATGGCGACCGCAGCCACCGAGGTATTCCTGCTCTCCGCGACTGTGCGAAGCGCCTCGACCAGTGCCAGGTTGTGGTCGATGTTGCCGGCCTGGAAGCGGGGGCTGATGGCCCGGAAATCGCCCTTTGCCGTGCCGCCATCCGGTTTCCAGTGGCCGCTGATCAGGCCGCGCGACAGCACGCCATAGGCGGTGATGGCGATGCCGAGTTCGCGGCAGGTCGGCAGGATGGCATCCTCGATGCCGCGCGAGATCAGCGAGTATTCGATCTGCAGGTCGACGATCGGGTGGACGGCGGCGGCGCGGCGGATGGTCTCGACGCCGACTTCCGACAGGCCGACATGCCTGACATAGCCGGCCTCGATCAGATCGGCGATCGCCCCGACCGTTTCCTCGATCGGCACGTTCGGGTCGAGCCGGGCCGGACGGTAGATGTCGATATAGTCGACGCCCAGCCGTTGCAGCGTATAGGCGACGAAGTTTTTGATGGCCGCCGGGCGGCAATCGTAGCCGCTCCAGCCGCCGGCCGGATCGCGCAGCGCGCCGAACTTGACGCTGAGCACGAAGTCGTCGCGGTTGCGGCCCTTGATGGCTTCGCCGATCAGCATCTCGTTGTGGCCCATGCCGTAGAAGTCGCCGGTGTCGATGAGGTTGACGCCCGCATCCAGCGCCGCATGGATGGTGGCGATGCTTTCCGCCCGGTCCGAGGGACCGTACATGCCGGACATGCCCATGCAGCCCAGCCCTGATATCGAGACCTCGGGACCCGTTGCGCCCAGGCGAACCCTATCCATGCCAATTCTCCATCTTTTAGGACACCGACCGGTGCCGATGAAAGACGTTTACTCCGTCGCGCGTTGTGCGATAATCGGGATATTCATAAACAGGCCGTACGGATTTTTGCACAATGGACGATCTGCCGCTCGGTGACCTCGCCGCCTTCCATGCCGTGGCGAGAGAGCGCAGTTTCCGCGCCGCAGCCCGCAAGCGCAACGTGTCTCCGTCGGCTCTCAGCGAGGCCGTGCGCCGCCTGGAAGAGAAGCTCGGCCTGCGCCTGCTCAACCGCACCACGCGCAGCGTCACGCCGACGGATGCCGGCGAGCGGCTGATGGAGCGGCTGGCACCGGCCTTCAGCGATGTCGCCGCCGCTCTCGACCAGATCAACAGCTCCGACGACAATCCCGCCGGCACGTTGAAGCTCAACATCCCGTCGATCGTCGCCCGCTTCATCATGCCCGACCTTCTCGGCCGGTTCATGGCGCTCTATCCGGATATCCGGCTGGAGGTGTCGGCCGACGACACCTTCATCGACGTGCTGGCGGCCGGCTTCGATGCCGGCGTGCGCTATGGCGAACGGCTGGAGCAGGACATGATCGCCGTGCCGCTCGGGCCGCGCGAACAGCGTTACGTTACCGCCGCGTCGCCTGCCTATCTCGAGGCCCATGGCATGCCGCAGCATCCGCGCGACCTGCTTGAGCACCGCTGCATCCGCCACCGCTTCTTCAGCGGCTCGGTCGGATTGTGGGAGTTCGAGCGGGGCGAGGAGAGCCTGGTCCTGTCGCCGCCGGCCTCGCTGATCACCGATTCGCTCGAGATCGAGGTCGGTGCCGCCGTGCGCGGGCAGGGCGTGTTACGCTGCTTCGATGACATCGTCGCGCCTGCGGTGGCATCCGGCGCGCTGGTGCTGATCCTCGAAGACTGGGTCAGCCGGTTTCCCGGACCCTTCCTCTACTATGCCAGCCGGCGGCACATGCCGGCACCGCTGCGCGCCTTCGTGGATTTCCTCAAGGCCGACCAGCGTCTGAGGGGGCAAGCATGAATGTCGCCGGCGGCTGTTCCGGCGCGGAACAGATTTATGAAGTCGATCGATCAATAAATTTGACCTGTTCACCCATTGTTTCTGCGATAGGATGATGCCTTCAAGTACTCCGGCTTCGCGTTCCCGATCTGTCTCTTCCGGGGCCCAGGCAGATCGAACAGGCACCCTTCATGATCGACCCGACAATTGCTCGCCGCGGCCTCATTCTCGTCTTCGTCATCCTGCTCCTCGACATCATCGGCATTGCCATCATCATGCCGGTTCTGCCGGCCTATCTCGAGCAATTGACGGGTGCCTCGATCAGCGAGGCGGCGGTGGAGGGCGGCTGGCTGCTGCTCGCCTATGCCGGCATGCAGTTCCTGTTCGCGCCCTTCATCGGCAATCTCTCCGATCGTTTCGGCCGGCGGCCCGTGCTGCTCGCCTCGGTGCTGACCTTTGCCATCGATAATCTCATCTGCGCGCTGGCGACCAGCTACTGGATGCTGTTCGTCGGCCGGATTCTGGCCGGCATCAGCGGCGCCAGCATCGCCACCTGCTCGGCCTATATCGCCGACGTCAGCACCGACGATGATCGCGCCAAGAATTTCGGGCTGATCGGCATCGCCTTCGGTGTCGGCTTCGTGCTCGGCCCGATCCTCGGCGGGTTCCTCGGTGGTTTTGGCCCACGCGTGCCGTTCTTCGGGGCGGCGGTGGTGTCGCTGGTCAACTTTCTCCTCGCCTGCTTCCTGCTGCCGGAAACGCTGGCGGCAAGCAACCGGCGCAGGTTCGAGTGGTCGCGCGCCAATCCGCTCGGGGCCCTGAAGCAGATGCGTGCCTATTCGGGTCTCGGCTGGATCGGCCTCGTGTTCTTTCTCTATTGGCTCGCCCACACGGTCTATCCCGCCGTCTGGCCCTTCGTGAGCGCGGATCGCTACGGGTGGAACGAGCGCCAGATCGGGCTTTCGCTGGGGGTCTTCGGTATCGGCGGTGCGGTCGTCATGGGGCTGGTCATGCCGCGCCTGGTGCCGGTCCTTGGCGAATGGAAGACGGCGCTGGTCGGTCTTGCCTTCTGCACGGCGGGTCTTGCCGGCTATGCGCTCGCCTGGGAGGGGTGGATGATCTATGCGGTCATCGTCGCCACGGCGCTGGAGAGCGTCGCCGACGCGCCGCTGCGCAGCATCGCTTCGGCCTCCGTGCCCGCCTCGGCGCAAGGGGAATTGCAGGGGGCCATGAGCAGCCTTTCTAGCCTGACGACGATCATCGGGCCGCTGATCTTCACGCAGCTCTTCGGCTGGTTCACGGGTCCCCGTGCGCCCGTCGTCTTTGCCGGAGCGCCCTACGGGATGGCGGCGGTGTTCCTGCTGGTGGCCCTCGTCGTCTTCGTCGCCAAGGTTCGCCCCGGGAAAAGAAACGGGACGGAAACTGCCTAACGCTTAGTCATTCTTTGCTCGATATGCCCTATTCTTCGCCAAATTTTCTGTCGCCGCTGGATTTTGAAGGCTTATTGGGTTAACAGCGCCGGAGCGCCAGCAACCCATCCCGGTTGCTTTGCCCCGCCAGATGAGACCTCGACATGGACACGCCTTTGAATGCGCAGCGCTTTGCGCATAACGACGACAATTCCTGGCCGGCGCATTTTCGCGCCGCCGTCATGCTCGGCGTGCCGCTGATCGGCGCGCAGCTGGCGCAGCTCGGGATCAACACCACGGATGTGATGATTGTCGGTCGTCTGGGGGCCGAGCAGCTGGCTGCCATGGTGCTGTCGGCACAGTTCCTGTTCACCATCCTGATCTTCGGCTCCGGCTTTTCCATCGCCGTTATTCCGATGGTGGCGCAGGCCTATGGCCGCGACGACGTCATCAGCGTCCGGCGGTCGTTGCGCATGGGGCTCTGGGTGTCTTTTGCCTACTGGCTCATCATGCAGCCGGCCTTCTATTATTCTGAAGATATCCTGCTGGCCGCCGGGCAGAAGCCGGATGTCGCCAGGCTCGCCGCCGGCTATATCGCCATCGGCCATTTTGCGCTGCTGCCGGCGTCGCTCTACAATGTCATCCGCTCGCTGGTCAGCGCCATCGGTCGCGCCAGCATCGTGCTCTACGTCACCATCGCCATGCTCGTCATGAACGCGCTGCTGGCCTACGGGCTGGTGCTCGGCCATTTCGGCCTGCCGGCCATGGGCTTGCGCGGTGCGGCCTATGTGGCGGTCGCGGTGCAGACGGCGGGCTTCCTGTTCATCGTCGGCTACGTCCAGAGCCAGGCGGAGACCCGGCGTTACGAGATCTTCGTCCGTCTCTGGCGGCCGGACTGGCACGCCTTGTGGGACGTCGTGCGGCTCGGCCTGCCGATCAGCGTCACCGTCCTTGCCGAAGTCAGCCTGTTCACGGCGGCCTCGCTTTTGATCGGCCGGATCGGCACCATCGAGCTTGCCGCCCACGGCATCGCCCTGCAATGGGCCTCGATCGCCTTCATGATCCCGCTCGGCTTGTCGCAGGCAGCGACCGTTCTCGTCGGGGTCGCCCATGGCCGGGGCGACCGGACGGCCCTCGTGCGCGCCGCCATCACAGTGCTCATCCTCTCCGGTACGCTTGCCGTCATCGGCGGCATCCTGTTTGCCACCATGCCGGAATATTTCGCCAGCTGGTTTCTCGACGTCAAATCGGCCGAAGCGCCGCAAGTGCTGGCCTATGCTGCGCCGCTGATCGTCGTGGCGGGGATTTTCCAGCTGGTCGACGGATTGCAGGCCATCGCCAGCGGCCTCTTGCGCGGGCTGAAGGATGCGCGCGTGCCGATGATCATCGCGCTCGTTGCCTACTGGCCTATCGGCTTCCTGCTCGCCTGGGTGCTGGCATTTCCGTTCGGGCTCGGCGGCGTCGGCATCTGGCTCGGCTTCCTCATCGGCCTCGCCGCCGCAGCGATCATGCTGTGCGCGCGGTTCTATCTGCTGGTGCGGGCGGAAGCGGGGGACGCGGCCTGAGGGTCAGTTGGAGAGGGGGTAAACGGATCGACGTGCTCCATACCTGATGTGCAATCTGGAGTTTACAATTCCAGGATTGGGCGTAAGTTCAGTCCATGCTCGAGGTGCGGCAAACGATCGTCTTCAGTCGCTGGCTCGACAGCCTCAGGGACAAGCGCGCGGTCGAGAAGATCGCCCAACGGATCGTGCGACTGCAGGCTGGATTATTCGGTGACGCCAAATTCTTCGATGGGATCGGCGAGATAAGGGTCCATCATGGCCCTGGGTATCGAGTCTATTTCGTGCAACGTGGCCCGCTATTGATTATCCTGCTCTCGGGTGGCGACAAGTCGTCCCAAAGTCGCGATATAAGAAGGGCTCGGGCGCTTGCTGATGATCTGGAGGTTTGAATGTCGTTGAAGACACTACCCTTTGATGCTGCGGATCATTTGCAGAGCGACGAAGCCCAGCTTGAGTTGCTCAGCGACGCCTTTCTCTCCGGTAATGCCTCCTACGTTGCTGCCGCACTGGGGGTCATCGCGCGCGCCAAGGGCATGACGGAAGTTTCCGCGAGTGCCGGGATAACCCGCGAAGCACTTGCCAAGGCTCTCAACGGCGACGGAGACCCAAAGCTGAGCACGCTGCTGGGCGTCCTCAGCGCCCTCGACATTCAACTGGCACCGCATCCCACAAAAACAAAAGCCCCGGACTGACGATCGTCAGCCGGGGCTTTTCTCGGACATGCGTCCAATTCAGCGTTCGGTCAGGGCGGGCTCGCCCTTCTTCTCGCGCACCATGTTGATGAAGCGGCGGAAGAGGTAATGGCTGTCCTGCGGGCCGGGGGAGGCTTCGGGGTGGTGCTGCACCGAAAACACCGGCTTGCCCGAGAGCCTGAGGCCGCAGTTCGAGCCGTCAAACAGCGAAACGTGAGTCTCTTCAACACCTTCCGGCAGCGACTTCGCGTCGACCGCAAAGCCGTGGTTCATCGAGACGATCTCGACCTTGCCCGTGGTGTAGTCCTTGACCGGGTGGTTGGCGCCATGGTGGCCCTGGTGCATCTTTTCGGTCTTGCCGCCGAGCGCGAGGCCCAGCATCTGGTGGCCGAGGCAGATCCCGAACATCGGAATGTCGCTCTTGATCAGGTCCTTGATAACAGCGACCGCATAGTCGCCTGTTGCCGCCGGGTCGCCCGGGCCGTTCGACAGGAAGACGCCATCGGGCTTCAGGGCGAGCACGTCTTCGCTGCTGGCATCGGCGGGCACGATGGTGACCTTGCAGTCGAGGCCGGCAAACAGTCGCAGGATGTTGCGCTTGACGCCGTAATCGACGCAGACGACGTGATATTTCGCGTCTTCCGGGCTGAGATCGCCATAGCCTTCGTTCCAGACCCAAGGGGTCTGCGCCCATTGCGCCGACTGGCCCGACGTCGCGACCTTGGCGAGGTCGAGGCCTTCGAGGCCGCTCCAGGCCTTGGCGTCGGTCTTCAGCTGTTCGATGTCGAAGCTGCCCGAGGGGTCGTGGGCGATGACGGCGTTCGGCGCGCCATGCTCGCGGATCCAGGCGGTCAACGCGCGGGTGTCGATGCCGCACATGCCGATGATGCCGCGGCTCTTCAGCCA
The DNA here is from genome assembly GCA_964658415.1 of uncultured Sphingomonas sp. Taxonomy (GTDB): domain Bacteria; phylum Pseudomonadota; class Alphaproteobacteria; order Rhizobiales; family Rhizobiaceae; genus Rhizobium. Next base: position 13,341 of record CAZZZI010000113.1, read on the forward strand.
GGTATCGAGATGCTTCAGAGACCGGTAGTTCGAGGGATCGGTAATGTCCGCCTTGAAGATGACGCCGACGGCGCCGTGGCGGGCGGCGGGTGTCAGATCCTCGACATCCTCGTCATTGGCGCCGACATTGCCAATATGGGGGAAGGTGAAGGTGACGATCTGGCCGAGATAGGAGGGATCGGTGAGGATTTCCTCGTAGCCGGTCAGTGCCGTGTTGAAGCAGACTTCGGCCTGCACCGTGCCGGTGGCGCCGATGCCCTTGCCCTCGATCTCGGTGCCATCGGCAAGAACCAGCATGGCGGTCGGCTTTTCTGATGTCCAGGGGGCGGTGGCAGTCATTGTCATCCCGTTTCCGGCGTGTGCGTGCCAAACCTTGCAAGGGGCCGGCCGCAGTCGCCATTCTGGTTCGCGGACAGGAGCGCACGACCAGCGTCGCGCTTCATCGGGTCCTGATATCTATGTGTGTGCAGGTCCCGGTCAATAACCAAATGTGTTTCGCCGGTCAATCTATCTCGGGCGTTTCCCGTGCAATTGCGTTGATCGGTCGCGACCCGATGGTTTAAGAGGTGGGCATAGAGAAGAGGGCAGGCCCATTTTCCGGTCGGCCCGTTCAAGGAGTGATACGATGATCCGCGAAACGCTTGCCAATGCCCAGAAAGATGCGATGCGCGCCAAGGATGCCGCGCGGCTGTCGACCGTGCGGCTGATCCTGTCTGCCATCAAGGACCGCGACATCGCCAATCGCGGCACGGGCAAGGAGGCCGCCAGCGACGACGAGATCCTGCAGATCCTTGCCAAGATGATCAAGCAGCGCGACGAATCGGCGAAAATCTACGACGAGGGCAAGCGGCCCGAGCTTGCTGCCAAGGAGCGCGAGGAAATCGCCGTGATCCAGGGCTACATGCCGGAACAGCTGTCCGACGACAAGACGCGCGAGATCATTGCCGGCGTGATTGCCGAGATCGGTGCCGCCGGCATCAAGGATATGGGGAAGTCGATGGCCGTGCTGAAGGAGCGCTATGCTGGCCAGATGGATTTCGCCAAAGCTTCCGGCATCCTCAAGGATCTGCTGAAGTAACTGGACGCAGTGCCAAGCAATAAAAAAAGGCAGGAGCTGGGGGGAGCTCCTGCCTTTGTACTTTGCAGCCGTCTGAT
>CAZZZI010000114.1:0-14426 GCA_964658415.1 uncultured Sphingomonas sp.
GAGGCGTGCTGTCGATGAGTTATCCCCGCAAAGGCGCCAAGCAGATCTCCGAAGTGGCGAACGGCCTGATCGATCCGGTGCTCGCGCGCCGGGCCGGCATCAACACCGCGCTGCTCGGCTCCTGGGACGACATCGTCGGCGCCGATTTCGCCGATTGCACCCGCCCCGAAAAGATCGCCTGGGCCAAGCGCAACGGCCCGGGCGAGGGCGGCTACCAGCCCGGCGTCCTCACCATCGCCTGCGAGGGCGCCCGCGCCCTGTTCCTCACCCACGCCCAGGGTGAGCTGATCCAGCGCATCAACGCCTTCTTCGGCTTTGCCGCCGTCCACCAGATCCGCATCGTCCAGAAGCCCGTCTCCCAGCACGCCAAGCGCTCGCGCACGCCGGTGCCGCTGAAGGGTGCTGCAGCGGTCCGGCTGGAGGAGATGATGGAGGGCATCGAGGGCGACAAGCTGCGCGCCGCCGTCCAGAGGCTCGGGACGGCTGTGATGGGAAAATTGGCGAAATAAGTACTGCATCAACGACGTATTGCGCCTGCCCACCCGTTGAAATTTCTTATGACACTGTCATACTTTCCATGGCAATTGGAGTTTGGATATGCGCAGCAGTCGTCCTATTACGGTGACACTCGGAACACAACAGCGAAGCGTCGATGCGCGGGTCGAATCTGGCTCCTACAGTTCGGCGAGCGAAGTTATCAGGGCTGCGCTGCGCGCGCTCGATCGCGAAGAAGAAGCCCTCGACGAAATCATGCGTTTTAAGATCCAGGAGGCCATCGATGATCCGAGGCCTAGCCGTGACGCGGCGGAGGTTTTCGAGCGCATAGAGAAACTCCATGCAGATCGGGTAAGGGCTGCGGGCGATGAAGCGTAGGGTGGTCTACCGCCCACTTGCCGACGATGACCTCGTCGCAATCTATTCATTCTTCGCAGACAAAAATCCGATGAGCGCAATCGCTTTGATCCGGAAGATCCGGACACAATGCGCGACACTGGAAACCATGGCGGAGCGCGGGCCACTACGCGAGCGCCTGGGCTCCGGAATTCGAATTTTCGTGATTGATCGGACGGTCACGGTCGCCTACCGGATCGATGGCGGCTGCATCGAGATCATGCGCGTATTTTATGCCGGCCAGAACATTCCTGAAAGCTTGGCTGACGACTGACGTCGTCCCACCGCTCCCCGATCACGCCCCCTCTCACAATTCTGTGAAGAAACTTCTGCTCGCCTGCCTTGTTCGCGGCGCGGAGCCGTTATATCGCAGATATCAACAGACGATTTTCTCTCAAAACGGGTGATATATGCCGATGTCCGACATGCTTCTGACCAAACGCCATCTTCTCGGCGGTGCTGCCCTTGGCGCCTTCGCCCTGGCGCTGGCCGCAACCGGAGCCGGCACCGCGGCGGCCGCAACCGCGCCCACTCCGGAAGGCACGGTCGACATGGCCCAGGCCCTGCAGCCCGGCAAGTCGCCCGACATGGCGGTGGGCGATCCGAACGCCAAGGTCAAGATCATCGAATACATGTCGACGACCTGCCCCCATTGCGCCCATTTTGCCGCCACCACCTTCGACCCGATCAAGGCCAAGTATATCGACACCGGCAAGGTCTATTTCATCATCCGCGAATTCCCGATTGCCAGTCAGGACCAGGACCCGGCCGCCTACGCCGCCTTCATGCTGGTGCGCTGCGCCCCGAACGGTCCCTCCGTGCCGCTGCTTGAGACTTTCATGAAGCAGCAGATGCAGTGGGCCGGCCCGGCAGTCACCGATGTGCGCGCATCGCTGCTGCAAATCTCCAAAATTGCCGGTTTTACACAGGACAGCTTCGAAGCCTGCTTGAACAACGGCGCACTTGTGGATGATATAAACGCCGTGCGGGCTCGCGGCGTCACCTTCGGCGTCAACGGCACTCCCACCTTCCTGATCAACGGGAAGCGTTACTCCGGGGATATGTCGGTTGATTCTATGTCGGCCATCATCGACAGCATGCTCTGACCCGCGCCACGTTTCCATGACGGGCGGCGGCAGCAGTGCTGCGCCCGTCGTCTACTCCCCATCGCGGCCGTACGCCGTGAGGGGTGATGGTGGATGGCCACGCATTGGAACGCCCCGGTTTGGCCGCCCAGTTTCCTCCCCTCATTCCTGTCCTCGTCACAGGAATCTAGCCAAGGCGCGTCTGCGCCTTGAGAGGACTCTCTCTTACGCCGTTGCCCTCTCGCGCCCACGGACGTGGGCGCACTGGATTCCTGTGACAAGCACAGGAATGAGGGAGGCGGCTATGGCGCCCTCCCGCGTCCACTCCAAGCCAGGCGCGCCAGACTTCCTGCATATCCTGCAGCTGCGATCGCCTCGCGGGCAACATCTCAGTCCAGCCGAAAGAGGCGGGTGCTCCACCCCGGCCTCGCGATGAAATTCAACAAGCTCCGTCTCGTCGGCTTCAAGTCCTTCGTCGAACCCTCGGAATTCGTCATCGAGGGCGGCTTGACGGGCGTTGTCGGGCCGAACGGCTGCGGCAAGTCCAATCTCGTCGAGGCCCTTCGCTGGGTGATGGGCGAAAATTCCTACAAGAACATGCGTGCGTCAGGCATGGACGACGTGATCTTCTCCGGCTCCGGCCATCGTCCGGCCCGCAACACGGCGGAAGTGGCGCTCTACCTCGACAACGCCGACCGCACCGCGCCCGCCGCCTTCAACGATAGCGACGAGATCCAGATCACCCGCCGCATCGAGCGCGAGCAGGGCTCCGTCTACCGCATCAACGGCAAGGAAGCCCGCGCCAAGGATGTGCAGCTGCTGTTTGCCGACGCTTCGACCGGCGCCCGTTCGCCATCGATGGTGGGCCAGGGCCGGATCGGCGAGCTGATCCAGGCAAAACCCCAGGCGCGCCGCCAGCTGCTCGAAGAGGCCGCCGGCATTTCCGGCCTGCATTCCCGCCGCCACGAGGCCGAGCTCAGGCTGCGCGCCGCCGAGACCAATCTCGAACGCCTGGACGACGTCACGACCCAGCTCGACAGCCAGATCGAGAGCCTGAAACGCCAGGCCCGCCAGGCCAACCGGTTCAAGATGCTCTCGGCCGACATCCGCGCCCGGGAAGCGCTGCTGCTGCATATCCGCTGGGTCCAGGCCAAGCAGGCCGAGGGCGAGGGCGAGAGCGCCCTCAACCAGGCAACCAACGTCGTCGTCGAAAAGGCGCAGGCGCAGATGGAAGCCGCCAAGGCGCAGGCCGTCGCCAGTCTGAAGATGCCGGAACTGCGCGAGGCCGAAGCCAAGGCCGCCGCCGGTCTGCAGCGGCTGCAGATCGCCCGCACGCAGCTGGAGGAAGATGTCGGCCGCATCCTGCGCCGCCGCGACGAACTGATGCGCCGGCTGGCGCAGCTCGGCGAGGATATCCGCCGCGAGGAGCAGCTGGTGGTCGACAACGCCGCCATCCTCGACCGTCTCGATGCGGAAGAGGCGGAACTGGCGGAAACGCTGGCCGATTCCGGCCGCTTCTCCGAGGAGAGCCGTACGGCCTTCGAAGCAGCAGCCGTAACGCTTTCCGAAAGCGAATCCCTCTTTGCCCGCCTGACGGCGGAGCGCGCCGAGGCATCGGCGGTGCGCAACCAGCTGGAGCGCGCCATTCGCGATCTCGGCGACCGCAAGATGCGGCTCGAGCGGCAGCTGGGCGAGGCGAGCGGCGAACTCGGCGCCATCGAGCAGAAGATGGCGAGCCTGCCCGATCCCGACGAGCGGCGTGAGCAGGTCGAGGCCGCCGAAATCGGCGTCGAGGATGCGCAAACGGCGGCGCAGGCGATCGAGGCTGCCCTGGCTGCAGCGCGCAGCACCGAGGCCATGGCCCGTCCGCCGGTCGATGAGGCCCGCACCCGCCTTAACGCGCTGGAAACCGAGGCGCGCACCATCGCCCGCATGCTCGATGTCGGCGGCGCTGCCGGCGGCTTTGCGCCCGTCGCGGACGATCTGCGCGTCGATCGCGGCTTCGAAACGGCGCTGGGTGCTGCCCTCGGCGACGACCTCGATTCAGCCCTCGATCCGCACGCACCGGCCCACTGGTCCGAAAACGGCGATGGCGCCGGCGATCCCAGTCTGCCCGACGGTGCGGTGCCGCTGACTGCCCATGTCGGCGCGCCTGCGGCCCTGACGCGGCGCTTGCGGCAGATCGGCCTCGTCGACGGCGGCGATGCTGTCAGGCTGATGGCGGTGCTGAAGCCCGGCCAGCGGCTGGTCACCCGCGAGGGCGCGGTCTTCCGCTGGGACGGCCATATCACCGGTGCCGATGCGCCGAGTGCGGCGGCCCTGCGGCTCGCCCAGAAGAACAGGCTCACCGAGCTGCAGGCGGAAGTCGAGCTTGCCGCCGATATCCTGACAGAGGCCGAGGAGCAGCTGGCGCGTGCCGGCGATGCGATCCGGGCCGAAGAGCGCCGCCTGACGGAAGCCCGCGACCGCAGCCGCATCCTCATTCGCCAGCTTGCCGATGCCCGCGAGGCGCTGGCGGCGGCCGAGCGCGCGTCGGGCGATCTCATCCGCCGTCGCGACGTTCTCAGCGAGGCCGCGAACCAGCTGCGGACGCAGCTCGAGGACCTCGCCATCCAGGACGAGAATGCCCGCATCGAGATCGAGGATGCGCCCGATCTCACCGTGATAGACGAACGGCTACGCGACCAGCAGGCAGCCGTTGCCACCGATCGCGGCACTCTGGCCGAGGCGCGTGCCCGCTACGAAGGCCTGAACCGCGAAAACGAGGCTCGCCAGCGCCGCCTGCTGGCGATCGCCCAGGAGCGCGAAACCTGGAGGCAGCGGGTGGCGAGCGCCGATGGTCACATCCAGACCCTGCGCGACCGCGAATCCGAGGCCCGCGAGGAAGCCGCCGAACTGGAGATGGCGCCGGACGAATTCGACGATAAGCGCCGGGCACTGATGAGCGAACTCTCCAAGATGGAGGAGATCAGGCGAGGGGCTGCCGACCGGCTGGCTGAGGCCGACATCGTCCAGCGCGAGGCCGACAAGAAGGCGACGACCGCGCTCTCCGAGCTGGCCGAAAGCCGCGAGCAGCGCGGCAGGGCCGAGGAACGCCTTGTCTCCGCCCGCGAAAGGCGGCTGGAAAGCGAAGCCCGGATCCGCGAGGCACTCAACGTCGACCCGCACGAGGCGCTTCGCATCGCCGGCAATCCCGCCAAGACGGAGCCCGACCTGCGCGAAGTCGAGCGCGAACTGGACCGTCTCAAGATCGAGCGCGAACGGCTGGGTGCCGTCAACCTGCGCGCCGAAGAAGAGAGCAAGGAACTCAGCGACAAGCTGGCAGCGCTTATCAAGGAGCGCGACGATATCATCGACGCCATCCGCAAGCTGCGCGGCGCGATCCAGAGCCTCAATCGCGAAGGCCGCGAGCGACTGATCGCCGCCTTCGATATCGTCAACGTCCAGTTCCAGCGCCTCTTCACCCACCTCTTCGGTGGCGGTACCGCCGAGCTGCAGCTGATCGAATCCGACGATCCGCTCGAGGCCGGGCTCGAAATCCTCGCCCGGCCGCCCGGCAAGAAGCCGCAGACCATGACGCTGCTGTCGGGCGGCGAGCAGGCGCTGACGGCAATGGCGCTGATCTTCGCCGTCTTCCTCACCAATCCGGCGCCGATCTGCGTGCTCGACGAAGTCGACGCGCCGCTCGACGACCACAATGTCGAGCGCTATTGCAACCTGATGGACGAGATGTCCGCCTCGACGGACACCCGCTTCGTCGTCATCACCCATAACCCGATCACCATGGCCCGCATGGACCGCCTGTTCGGCGTGACCATGGCCGAGCAGGGCGTCTCGCAACTGGTCTCCGTCGACCTGCAGACCGCAGAACGGCTGCGCGAAAGCGCCTGAGCCAAGGGTGCAAGCCGGGCTGAGCCTAGGATTAGGGCCTGCCGTGCCGTTCGCTACCTGCTTCGGAATTGCCGGACTGGTTCACGACTGAAGCGTCAACAGGCGACGAAATCCGGTCCTGCGGCGGAAACGGGACGCCCCGCGCATCCGGTCGCCCCGCCGACCAGGTCCGGACAGGATCTGCAGGATCGATCCCGGCCGACCGGCAGGATCAGGACCGGGTCATATCCCAGCCGGCGACCCACAGGCCGCGCAGTCGTTCGCCATCATTCTTGAAGTGCTCTCCGCTCGGGCTGCACAGGGCCACCCTGTCGGCTCGAAAGTTGCGGATTGCCTGCCGCAGCTCGCACCAGCCGACGATGACGGCGACCTCGGAATAATAGATCAGCGCGAGCGGCCGGATCTTTCGCGTGGTCGCTTGGCCGCGTTCGTCGCGATAGTCGAGCGACAGCTTCTCCTCATCGCGGATCGCTTTGCGAACAAGTCCGAAATCAACGGCCTCGGGCGCTTGGGCGACAGCACCCCAGGCGTGGAGGGCACGCGACGATAGAGCCTGGCGGATCGGTGCCGGCACGGATGCCGAAATCTTGCCGATGACCTGCTCGGAGGCCTTCCTCAGCTCCAGGTCGGCCGTCCTCCCGATCAGCGCCATTCCGAGCACGATCGCTTCGGTTTCTTCGGCCGTGAACATCAGCGGTGGCAGGTGGAAGCCCGGCCTCAGGATATAGCCGACACCGCGCTCCCCCTCGATGGGCACGCGCATGGCCTGAAGGGCGGCGATATCCCGGTAGAGCGAACGCTGGGTGACCTCCAGCGATGCGGCCATCCGGGCCGCCGTCACGGGAGCCTTGGCGAGCCGCAGGATTTGGATGATCTCGAACAGTCGGGAAGCCTTGCGCATCTCGGTCGCCTCATGACAACTGACACAGCCCTGTCAGTTGCCCTTCCGTATAGCACGCTCAAAAGCTTGAAAACCGGCGATATTCGAGACAATCGCCAATAACGGCCAGGGCGCAACTGACATGACCTATGCTCAAAATCTTTCGCTATTTCTCGTGCTGCTGACGGGCATCATTGCCGTTCCGGGCCTGGACATGATCTTTGTCCTTGCCAACACGCTGGCCGGAGGCAAGCGCGCCGGGCTTGCCGCAACGTTCGGAATGATGGCCGGCGGCCTGTGCCATACGCTGTTCGGCACTATGGCCGTGGCGGGTCTCGGCAGGCTCGTTCCCGCGATTTCCGGTCCCATGCTGGTGGTCGGATCGGCCTACATGATCTGGATCGGCATAACGCTCGCCCGCAGCGCGATCGTGGTCGGCCCGATAGAGAGTGCGACGCTTCGATCGTCCGGAACGGTGTTTTTTCAGGCGGTCTTGACCTGCCTTCTCAACCCGAAAGCGTGGCTTTTCATTCTCGCGGTCTATCCGCAATTCATGAAGGCCGACTTCGGCCCGCTCTGGGCGCAAGCGCTGGTGATGGGCGCCATGACCGCACTCGTGCAGTTTGTCATCTATGGCGGGCTGGCCTGGACGGCGGCAGTCGGGCGGAATTCCCTGGTCTCCAATCCTCGCCTGACCACATGGTTGGGCCGAGGCTCCGGCATCGCCTTGGTCGTGATCGCCACCTCCGTACTCCTGAGCCACTTGCGCCTGGGGTAAGCACCTTCACGCCCGCAAGCTCCTGCCGGAACGATCTGGGCGCAGGTCTGAAAGCACAAAAAGCGTGACAATTGCCGTTTGGTACGGGGCGATGGAACCCTGAGGCCCATGAACCGTTACGACTCCAGCAGTTGACCTCTGCTTCATACAACCGGTTTCCACTGACCGGTCGCAAAAGCCTCGCAGCAACGGTAACGCGTTCTGGGAGGCTTTTTTTGGTTCTGCGCCGGCAAGCTACACGGCTACAGAGTAACAGGAGCGGTCTCGGGGCCACCGCCACGCGCAACAGACAGGGAAACAGAACAGTGCAAGAGATGGAGGGCGGGCGAACAGGGCTGATCTGGCGGGACGGCAACACCGTCGTCAGGCCATCAGGGCCCTGGACGCCGACCGTTCACCGGTTCCTGCGGTATTTGAGAGACAAGGGTTTTTCCGGCGCACCCTTTCCTGTCGAACTCATGCAAAATCAGGAGATCGTGAGTTATGTCGAAGGGCGGGTTTGTGAGCATTTGTCTGATGAAATGGTGGGTTCGCAGCATCTGCTGCGTTCTGCAGCGGGTCTCCTGCGGCAATTTCATATCGCCTCGCACGGATTTCTGGAGGCCGACCGGGAAGCCAAGATATGGATGCTGGGGGCGCGAGAGCCATGCGAGATTGTATGTCACGGTGACTTCGCACCTTACAACATCGCGACCGCCAACGAAGTAGCCGTCGGGATCATCGACTTTGACACCGCACATCCCGCGCCAGCACTATGGGATCTGGCATATGCCGTCTACCGGTGGTCCCCATTGTCGGCCCCTTCCAACGAAGGTGTCGTCTTCGGCATCGACGAGCAGTTGGCACGAGCCAAGATTTTCTGCGAAGCTTATGGCGCAACGCCAGAAGACAAACGCCGACTTCCCAACATGATCTGCCTGCGTCTTCAAGCCCTGGTGGATTTCATGACCTCCAGGGCTGAAGCGGGCGACGCTGCCTTCGCCGAGGACATTGCGGCTGGCGAGCAGGCCGTTTACCTCCGCGACATAGACCACATACGAAAGTACCAGGATCAACTGCTTTCGGCATTGAGGTGAGACGCGGCGGGCCGGAAGATGCCGGACGCGGCCATTCGGTCGGCGCGGGCGCACCAGCGGTACCTGTTCGGCTTAAGTCTCAAGGTCACTTCGCGCCCGATGCGGTCATCGACCATCATGATCACTGCGCCTCGCCAACCCGTCCAGACGCTGCAACCGCAGGCGGATCGGTTGGCTTTTGTGGACACCCGAAAATCGGTTGCACCGGGCCTTGATTGCGGTAGCTTATGCCTGTGCCCGCACTTATTCCGGAGGGAAGTCAATGACAGTAGAATATCTTCTGACGGCCTTTCTGATCTGCGTGTCGCCGGGTATCGGCGTTATCTACACACTGTCTTCGACGCTCGGTGGCGGACTGCGAGCGGGCCTCTGGGCCTCTCTCGGCTGCACGATTGCCACCGTTCTTCACCTGGCTGTTGCCATGGCTGGCTTGGCGGCGGTCCTGCATGCAAGCGCCGTTCTGTTCCAATTGATCAAGTTCGCGGGTGTCACCTACCTGCTCTGGATGGCCTGGGCGACGCTGCAGGACCGGGGCGGCCTTTCCGTGACAGCGGCAGTGCCGAAGCCGCCGATCCAGCTCATCCGCAGTGGCATTCTTTTGAACATACTGAACCCCAAGCTGCCTTTGTTTTTCGTCGCGTTCATCCCGCAGTTCGTTCCGCAAGGCAGTTCGATTGGTCTTCTGGTCGAACTGGGCTTGGGCTTTACCCTCATGACCTCGGTCGTCTTCATCGGCTATGCCGTCGTCGCCGCGACGGGGCGTCAGTATCTTCTGCAAAGCGAAACTGCACTGAACTGGATGCGTCGCGCCTTCGCCGCATCCTTTGCTGCGCTCGGATTGAAGCTCGCCGCCGAGAGCGCACGATAGCCAGACCCAGCGCCCGCCGGATCGTCACAGCCATCACATCCGCAGGGCACCGGGCGTCAGGCCGTCTTCGCGGCGCATGATGGCGGTCAGGTGGCTTTGGCTGGAAAAACCGCAGGCAAGCGCGATCTCGGCCAGGGGCAGCGGGCCGCCTGTTATCAGCGTGCGGGCGCGATCGAGGCGCAGGCGGGTGAAATACTGGTGCGGGCTCGTGCCCGTCCGGCGCCGGAACGAGCGCAGCACCTGGCTCGACGAAAGCCCGACCAGGCCGGCCACGTCCTCGAGCTTCACGCCATCCGCGAGGTTCGCAACCATATAGTCCCGCACCTTCCGGAGCTGCCGGTCCGACAGGCCGCCGAGATCCTTCTGCGGCTTGGCGACGCCGTATTGCCGGATGAGGTGGATGCCGAGCAGGTTGAGGAGCGAGTCGAGCTCCAGGCCGGCCATCGGCGCGTTTGCGCTCGAACGCAGCTCGTCGCGCAGCATGCCGCCGATCAGCGCGACGCGGCGGTCGACGATCGGCAAGGCATCCGCGATCACGGTGGCGTCGGGCAGGTCGAGGTCGGATTGGGCGAGGTCATCGAGCCAGGGCTGCGACAGCGAGAACGCCGCAACCTCCTTGGCCTCATGCCAGCGTGCCCAGTAGTCGGCGCCGGCCGGCACGATCTCACAGGAACCGCTCGCCGCCGACGAAGTGCGTATCCTGGTGCCGCCGAGGCGCGACTCGCGGTTGGTGAAGGGCTTGAACGACAGCAAGACGAGATGATGGGGGATCGACTGGCTGATTTCGTCGGCTTCGCGCTTGTTCCACGCCGCCGTGCCGACATCCGAGCGGACGAGCCGACCCCAGTTCGGCACCGGCATGTCTGCCGTTGCGACATGAGGGGGTTCGGGTGGAATGGCATCTGACATGTCTGTTCCCCGTCCTCGGTGCGGATTTACTAACAACGATGCGCGTATCCTGAAAGCCGCCCCCCTCCATGTCGCCTATTTATTGGTCATCAACAAGGAGAAAGACAATGACCACGAACGACATGAGCAAGAACATCGATGGCAAGGTTGCAGTCGTGATGGGCGCAACGCGCAACCAGGGTCGGGCCTATGCCGTCATGCTGGCGCGCAACGGCTGCCGCGGCGTGGCGGTCCACTACCACGGCGAGGCCTCCCGCGGCGAAGCGGAAGAGACCGCTGCCGAGATCAAGCATCACGGCGCAGAAGCCCTTCTGTTCAGCGCCGACCTCACGGAGGTCGCCGACGTGGTGAAACTCTTCGACGCGGTCGACAAGACATTCGGCCAGCTCGACATCGTGGTGAACACGGTCGGCAAGGTGGTCAAGAAGCCCTTCATTGAGATCACCGAGGCCGACTTCGACCAGAGCTTCGCGATCAACAGCAAGGCAGCGTTCTTCTGCATGCAGGAAGCCGCCAAGAGGATCGCCGACAACGGCCGGATCGTCAACATCGGCACGACCCTGCAGGCGGCAACGACCGGGCTCTACGCGATCTACGCAGGCTCCAAGGCGCCGCTCGAACACTTCACGCGCGCCCTTGCCAAGGAGATCGGCCACCGGGGCGTGACCGTCAACACCGTCGCGCCCGGGCCCCTCAACACCTCCTTCTTCTACCCGGTGGAGAGCGCGGACTCCAAGGCATTTCTATCCAGTATGAGCCCCCAGAACCGGCTCGGCGAGGTCGACGAGATCACGCCGCTGATCGAGTTCCTGGTCGGCCCGGGCGGCAGCTGGGTCACGGCCCAGACCCTCTTCATCAACGGCGGCTTCATCGCCCGCTGAGCGTCGCCAAAGGGCTCCGGTCCCATCAGGATCGGAGCCCAGCCAAGACACGGCTGCCGCTGCGGCCCATCGGGCCGTCAGCCTCGGAGACTAACGGAATGAGGCGGCGTGTCGCCCTTTGTCCCTCGAGGCTTCATCGCGGGGGCTTGCGGACCGATGACGTGAAGAGACAGTGACTGACTGCCCGAAATGCGCCAAGACCGGTCATTGCGATCCACCAAGTTTTGCCTAGAATACGGGGAGATTGGTTTGATGTCGGATTGCTTGGATGACCGTTCTGGAGGGTGCGCGGGTAAGGTTGAGGCCTGCTTCGCCGGGTGATGCCGACGCCCGCTTCGCCTTGGGAACGGATGCCGACATCGTCAGAATGTTCGGAGTGAGCCTGGCCGACGCCAAGCCGATGACGAAGGATGCGGCAGAGCAATGGGCTGAAGGCCAATCGAGGAATTCGCATGCCTGGGTCATCGAGGTCGAAGGACGCCTGGTGGGAGAAATAAAGCTTCATAGCATCCAGGTCCAGGATCGACGGGCATCCATGGCTATCGGAATTTATGACCGGGCGCTTCTTGGCATGGGAATCGGAACCGAGGCGATCCATCTCCTGTTGAGACATGCGTTCTGCGAGCTGAAACTTCATCGCATTGGAATACGTGTGCTTGCGTACAATGAACGTGCCATCAGGGCCTACGCGAAATGCGGCTTCGTCGTAGAAGGGCGAGAGCGGGAAACGGCGTTCGTGGATGGCCATTGGCATGACGACCTCATGATGGGCCTGCTATCCACCGACTACCAGAGGCGGAGCGAGTGGCGGTGACGCCCGGGGCGAGCCTCGACCGCATGCCCGTCCGCCTGCAATATCGACTGCTCAGGATTTCGAATAATGGCTGAAATCGCATGAGCGCACGGCCTCCCGGCTCATGATTGTGCGGTATTCGTCTTCGGCAAAGATGGATGATCCGTGGGAGCATTAGAGGTTCAAGGAGCGGGTTTCTTGTCTAACGGCGAAGGAATGTGGATCTTTGATGCGAAGCCAGAGCCCGCGACCGTCAGCGTTGGTAAGCAGGCTGGTCGCCTGTACCTCATTGCTAAGCCTTTCAATCGAGGCGCTAATTCGAGGACTGCGGATCAGACCTGCGCATCTGCAAGGCAGTGACACAGTCAGTTGGAGCCACCGCCAAATGGCGTCATTACGTCTCCGCCCTGACCTTGTCATGCTGAACAAGCGCTTTATCTGGTGCCCCTGAGGGAACGATGAGCAAACAGGCTGGATGGGGTGACACCGATAATGCACGTTGCAACAAGGTTGAGTGTTTTGAAGCATCGTCTCCTGGTCGTCTCCCTTCTTGCAAACATGTTATCGCTTTTCTGTTTCACGCAGTTCGCCAACGCAGGCATTTTTGACGCCTTCGGCAGCAAGGCTGTCTTCTGCCAGCCTAAGGATCGACAATGTGTCCTTGATGTAGCTCTCGACACAGCGATCAAGGATTTTAGCAGCCGCGATCCAATTGCCGAAGCCGCTCCACATGCAACGCGCGCCGGCAGGCTTTACGCGCTGGTTCCGCCCGATCAGCGGCAGGCGGTTCGGCAACGTTGGCAGGCGGCCGGAGCAGATGAGGCTTTCTTCGCCACTCTGGACAAGACCAGCTGGCCTCTCCTTCCAATGGACTGGCTGACTGCCGACCTCCTCAAAGAAGCTTTGGACAGCGAAGAGGGGCCCGATGGGACGAACTTTGCCGACTTCGTTGAATTCGCCTTTCCCGTTCTGCTTAAGAAAGAACGCAAGGCTACGCTGTCTCTTTGGGACGAGCACATGGAAATGCTCTGGGACGACGCCTTCGACAGCGTCACGTTGGTTTTCGACTGGATGGCGAATAACGATGTGGATGCGCTGGAGCGCTATGCCAGCCGCTATAATTTTCCGCAGTCTGCGCTTTATGATCCGAGGCAAGCGCTGAGCCGGGCCGCCGCACGTTTCTGCAATAACGGCAATCATGAGCGGGGGGAGCGCATCCTTGCACTGCTCGAGAAGGAGAAGCAGGGCTGGAAGCCGGAGAGAGAGAAAAAGGCGATGGACTGGTCTCGGCAGACCACTGGTGTGCTTGCTTGCCGAGGCGAGCAGGCTGCGCTCGGCCTTGTTGATCCTGTCCTAGCGCAGATGCAGACGGATGTGCGCGAGGCCGAGGAAAAATACAAGGATCCAAAGGAACAGGCCTTCGTTGTTGGCGTGATTCGCAGCGAAGTTGCAGAGGGCCTCATACAACCGCTTGCGTTGCACTTCGAAGGGGCCAGTCAGCACGATCAGGCGATGAAGGTGTTCGCCCGACTGCCTGTCCAGCAGTCGTCGATGATGCTCGGCGACATTGCTGAAAAGGGCATTTATGGCATGGAGTTCCTTCAGCAGTCATTTGCCGAGTTTATGGAGGTCCACCGCGAAGATGAGTTCTACGATACCGACAGGAGCAAGGCACTGACTTGGTATCTCGAAAAATATGATAGCAACGAGGCGGGGCCGGGCATCGAACGTGAGGCCGAGGCGATCGATATGGCTGGCGAGATCTGGCCTAACCCTGTGGCGCGGCAGGCCGCTGAAAAAGCGTTGAAGACGCTTGCCGATAGGGCGAATGAAGATCGTCGGGCGAAGCAGAGCGCGCTTGATCGGGCGCGCCTGAGGGTGGGGGCGTTCGAAAAACGCAGCCAGGGTTGCGAGATCCCTGACACCGCGCTAACTGAAATCCTTGCCAATGCTGGCGGCTATGAATTTGCCGAGCAGCGCAGCGAGATGTTGATAGACTACCTGACCTATCTGGATACAGGCAAGAGCGGCGAAAGCCGCGGAGATTGCATTATTCATTGAGGCAGCGGCGGAAGTGACACCCGGTGATCTCTCCCATCCCTTAACCGCCGCTGCCGTCGACACCCGGCCAAATCGCTTCAATATGAGGTCCTGACTGAGGCAGACCGGTGTCGATCTTATACCGCATGCATCGTCGCATCTTGGAATGTTTCAGACTGACGGCGAAGCAGGGCAGTTTACTGAATAAATTGGAAGCTGAGCAAAATGACTGTTCTTCGAAGTCGCAATGTATCCGCGTGTTGACGCAGTCCGAAGCCACCTCGGCCGCATCCCCCCGCGAACCCTCACTGCTCGTCGAGCAACAGCGCCATGT